>JAKRSG010000071.1 GCA_022402405.1 Bacteroidia bacterium
TATCAACCGACTGATCTTCCCGCATAACTGCGGGACGCTCTAGCCAGCTGAGCTATTCCCCCATAAAAGCCATTAAATGGCTTTTAAAAATTAGGCTTGAGCAATTGGTTCAATAGAAACAAATGAACGATCATTTGCTTTCTTTTTGAATACTACTCTTCCATCAACTAGTGCAAATAAAGTATGGTCTTTACCAATACCTACATTTTCACCTGGATGATGTTTAGTACCTCTTTGACGAACTATAATATTGCCTGCGATGGCTACCTGACCACCGAATAATTTAACGCCTAAGCGCTTACTATGGGATTCACGACCGTTCTTCGAACTACCTACCCCTTTTTTGTGTGCCATGTGTTATATTCCTCCTGACAATTATGCGTTGATTGAATTAATTTGAATTTTGGTTAGAGATTGACGGTGACCATTCAACTTTCTATAACCTTTCCTGCGTTTCTTTTTGAAAACGATAACTTTATCGCCTTTCAAATGATTTAACACAGTAGCGCTGATTTTAGCACCTGCTACAGTTGGCATTCCAACTTTTACATTTCCGTTGTTGTTAACTAACAACACATTTTCGAGTTCAATGCTGGCGCCCTCCGCTTGTGGCAATCTATGCACATAAAGCGTACGGTCTTTTTCAACTTTAAATTGTTGGCCAGCAATTTCAACTATTGCAAACATTTCTTTTTAATTTTAAGGACCGCAAATATAGGACTAACATTCATTAAAACAATAGTTTATTCTATTAATTGAATGTTTTTTATCTTCCTTTCCCTTGTAACACAGTTAAAACTGTGTAAATCAATATTCTAAAGTCGATTGCGATAGACCTATTTTCAATGTATAAGATATCAAATTTAAGCCTTTCTACCATTTGTTCAACATTCTCAGCATATCCATATTTCACCTGTCCCCAGCTGGTAATTCCAGGCTTTACTCGATGCAAATGTTTGTAATGTGGAGCAATTTGAACGATCTGATCTATATAAAACTTTCTTTCGGGTCTAGGCCCAACCAAACTCATCTCTCCTTTCAAAACATTAATAAATTGAGGAATTTCATCCAACCTATATTTCCTTAACCATTTACCAACTGGAGTTATTCTCTTATCATTGGCGCTCGATAACATAGGTCCGGCTACTTCAGAATCTTGAATCATGGTTCTGAACTTAATAATATGAAAAGGTTTTCCTTTGTAACCAATCCTAATTTGTTTGTAGAAAACGGGGCCGTTTGAACCAAATTTTACAGCTATGGCAATAACAAAAAACAATGGAGATGCAAGGATTAACACACATGCAGAAACAAAAACATCAATTACACGTTTCAAAATTTTCTGCCACTGAGGCATACTATCATGATTGATTTCTATTAAAGCCGTGCCAATTACATTACTCATGCGCACTTGGCCGCTCATAAGGTCGAACACATCAGGAATAATTTTCAAAACCACTTGTTGGTCTTCTAATAGATTAGTAACTTTATTGATATCGGCATGCTCAGAGCTATCAATACCAATTATTACCTCTTCAATTTCATACTTCTCAATAAGTTCAGGTAATTTTAAATAATCACCTAGATGTGGCAATACACCTTTTAAAATATGACCAACATCATCTCCATTCAAACTCACAAAACCTTTGAAAATATTACCCTGAATTGCATGAGAATTCATTAACTCTAACAATAATTGGTGTGTTTTTGTATTGTTTCCTAAAACTATAGTATTAAAACCAATTTTTTGCTTCCTAAGAAGAAATTTAATCCAGGAAGCACTTACAATTCTTACAAATAAAGTAAAAACGAAATGCAAACTAAAGAGAATTAAAATACTCTTGTAGTATGATTGATAAGAACTAACCGCATCATCTAATAACAAAGCAAAAAATAGTAATACAACTCCAACAACGGTAATGGAAAAAGTCTTTGAAATCTCAGAAATTCTTGATTTACGCCAAACATCTTTGTATTGACCAGCTAAAAAATATAATCCAATCCAGTAAACAGGTATAAGCAATAAGGCTTTATAAAAATTACTATCTAATTCTACTGGAATTTGATATCCAAATTTATCAGATTCAATAAAATATTTCCTGTAAGCAAAAAAAAGCGACCAACTTAAGCCGCCCATTAAACCATCTATAAGGGCAAATAATATGCTATGTATAAATCGCTTTCTAATCAAGATAAATTACTTTAAAATTGTCTATCCAAGCCTCAGGATTACTAACTGAGCCTCTAGGAAAATTAATAAAAATGCGATATTGCATACCTGATCCAGAAACATTTATATCCGATTCTATATCCAAATATAATTTATTCCATTCATCTTTTGGGTTCAGAACGTAAAAAGGAGTTTTGGTTACATCTCCGTTATTACTTGTTGCATACATTCCAATAATAATCGGAATATTTCCTTTGTAGTCTAATTCAATATAAAATGGTGTGAACCTAGGCCAATTATTAAACACTTTTGAATATAGCTCTAAATTAGAATTGGGCACATTACTTTTCATTTCAATTTTACCCGAAAACTTACCTGGTTCATGAGCACCCGGACCATTATCACGGATTAATGTGTCGCCAAATTGTTTAATGGAAGGATTATATTCTAAAGCTAAACCACTACCATCATAATCTTCAACTAATGGAAAAACAGCATTACTAACGTATGAAAAAACTGGCTTTACTGTATCAACTTTGTTTTCTTGTAAATCTAATTCAAAATCAAAATGATTTAACATGGGATACAAAATTCGTTGCTCTGCCATTCCATTATATTTTATTCCGGGAGAAATACGAAATTTATTCTTGCCCGTAGCTTGTATAGGGATTCTAGAATTAGTGTAAAATAAGCCACGAATACTACCATCTTGAAAAACATAATAATCCTCAATTTTAGAAGAAGGTACCCCTTGTGAATTATCAGCTTTGGTGATAAGCGTTGATGGGCTTAAATAGATATAAGAAGGTACAATAACCTCCATTTTTTTGCAAGCCGCAAAAAACACTAAAACCAAAGAAAAAATAAAAATTATCCTATTTTTCATGTGCATACTCCAAACGCGTTGGGCTGCAAAAGTATTATCTTTTATTGATATTTAATTTATCAATAATTTCATGCGCTACTTCTAGCGTTTGGTAGTTGTCGTAATGGGTTCTTAAATTTAGGGAATGATTTGATATAGAGCTGGCAAAATAGGAAAGCTCTCGCTTAATCATATCGTTAATATTCTTGCTTTTGGCTAAATTTAGCTCGTGTTCAACCTGCTCAGGTACTGAAGAATTGAGCATGGAAATTTTAAAATTATCTAAATTGAGGTTATAAGTACGGTTTTTCTGGAAAAACTTAATACTATTTGGCTGATCCGACTTAAAATTCCCGCATACCATATTTAAAACACATCCATTATCAAATTCTATGCGAGCATTAATAAAATCAACATTCTGGCTGTGTAAACTTGCCCCTGTGGCTCTTACTCTTTTTACTCTAGCCTTCACCAAATTAAATACGAGTTCCAATTCATTTAATAACAAATCGAAAACCATATTCTCGGTACTGTAGTTCAATATATTTGGATCAAACCTAGCACTTTCTATATAAAATGGCTGATCCAATAAGCGTTTAAGGGTTTGATAATTGGGATGAAATTTCTCGTGATGCGAGACATATAATTGAATATTCGCCTCATCGGCCAACTGATTTAACTCTTTTGCCTCATCTAAGTTTTCACTCAATACTTGTTTTACAAAAACATGTCGGCAGTTTCTTATGGCATTCGATGCAAATTGATAATGAGAACCTACTGGGGTTAGGATGTTTACAGCGTCTACCGACTTTACCAAATCTAAATATTGTTCAAATCTAGGAATGCCATACCTCTCCTGTATCATCGAGGCGCTCATCGAATCATGATCATAAAAGCCTACCAGCTTGAACTCTTTGAGTTCAATCAGCTTTTCAATATGCCTCTTACTAGTTTCGTTGGCTCCTACTATGCCAATATTTATCATGTGCTATTTGGATAGGTTGCCACAAAAGTATTCTGCTATTTCTCTATAAATGCGACATTAAGAGAATAGATTTAAACAGGTTGACCTTAACTTATCATTTAAATTATACACCTCAGATAAAAAAAGAATTGGTTCAAACAGAAATATTAAAGAGCTGTGAACCTAAAATTGACGTTCTAAAATTTAATAAAAGAGAATTAAATGGCTGTATTTTTATATAATTGTGAAGTGGATAAATTTACAGATACATATAAGGACAAAGGCGCAAGAAGGCTATTAATAAGGGAATTACAAAACAAAGGCATAGTTGATTCCAAAGTGTTAGAGGCCATGGGTAAGGTACAAAGACATTTATTTATTCACAACGATTTTAGGCATTTAGCATACGAGGATAAGGCTTTTCCAATCGGTGAGGGGCAAACCATTTCTCAACCTTTTACTGTTGCCTATCAAACTCAACTATTACATGTTGAACCTAATGATAAAATTCTGGAAATTGGTACTGGATCTGGTTATCAAGCAGCAGTTTTGTTAGAAATGGGCGCTACTTTATTTAGTATAGAGCGTCAGGAAAAATTGTATTTAAAAACTAAAAACTTATTTGCTAAATTGAGTTATAAGGCCAATCTCAAACTTGGAGATGGCTCTAATGGTTGGGAATCTGAGGCTCCTTTCGACAAAATAATCGTTACCGCTGGAGCGCCAAAAGTTCCTCAAAGCTTGGTTAAGCAATTAAAAATTGGTGGCATTCTTATTATCCCTGTTGGCGACGAGGAAAATCAAATTATGCATACCATTATTAAAAAAACAGATGGTTCGGTGGAAGTAATTCCACTAAAAAGCTTCCGATTTGTGCCTTTAATTGGTAAACAAGCTTGGTAAGTTAAACATCCATTCTTCTTAAACTTCTTTCAACATCACGTTCCTTTATAGATTCACGTTTATCAAAAGATTTCTTACCCTGAGCTAAAGCTATTTCAATTTTTAAAAAGCCTCTATCCGACTCAATTATTTTAAGAGGAATAATAGCGATTCCTTTTTCTGCACCTTTCGTTTTTATTTTAGTAAGCTCCTTTTTTCTCAGAAGTAATTTTCTAATTCGAGTAGGTTCATGATTAAAAATACTGCCTTGTTTAAAGGTTCCAATGTTTAGTCCTCTAATAAAAAGCTCGTCGCCCTTAAAAAAACAAAAGGCATCGTTTAAATTAGCATTACCTAAACGAATAGATTTAACTTCTGTACCTGTTAATTGCATGCCTGCCAAAAACTTTTGAAGCAGAATATATTCAAAACCTGCTTTTTTATTTACAATATTTACTTCTTTTAATTTAGACATGTGCATTTAACCGAGCCGCGAATTTAAGCATTAGAAGAGGATATGTTGTTAAACAATTTTTCTAAACGGTCTTTCTTTAATATTTTTTGTCCTTGCTCGCCACTTGCGATTAATCTATTTTCAACTCTTGCCTCGTAAGAACATATGATACTATTTTTTTCAAGATGAATTATTTTAGCTATAAATTGAACCTTTTCACCTAATAAAGCCGGACTATGATGAACAATACTCAATGATGTTCCAATTCCTTCTTCATCCTCTTCTTTCATCTCTAAAACAAATAATCTACAACACCATTCGGCATCTCTACCAAGAGCAAATGTGGCATAAACAGGATGTACGGTTCCGCTATTAAAAGTGGCGGTATCCTGCTCACCCACTGTATGCTCAAAGCGCTTTTCGTCGCCTACCTTAAATATACTTTTCATATTACCTTACTACTAAAATTGGAATATTAATCTTATGTCGAACAGCATCTACTGTTGCACCAAAAAACAAGTCTTTTAGTCCAGAATGGCCATGCGCACCCATAACTAATAGTTGAATATTATGCTGTTTAGTTAAAGTAGCAATATTAGTCGCCCTATTACCATAACCCAATTCATAACTAACTTTGTAACCAGCAGAACTAAGATCTTTAGCATACTGTTTCATCCATTCAATATCTTGTAAGGTTTCCGTATCCATAACTTCCTCGCCATGCCTGGTGGCAGCAGCCGATTCAACTATGTGAAATAAAAAGTACTCTGCATCTATAGCTCCAATACTTAGTGCATGTAGTATGCTTATTTCATCCATTTTACTAAAGTCAACCGCTACTCCAATCCTTTTATATTGAGTATCTGGAGTGAGATTTAAAGGCTTAATAGGAAGATGTGGTATCATTCGCTTATCTCTCATTTTATTCATAAACGGACTAAACGTAACATACAACAATAAGAAAGCAACATATAAAAGAAATAAAAATAAAATTACTTTTATGGGAATATTATGAGCGTACTGAGTTTGTAAGAACAAACTAATTTCCTCTCCTACCAATTTCACGTTTAAACCCACAATAATGATGGCAGAAACCCAAGCGAAAAACAAAATCCATTTTGAGTTTGCAAACTTACCCATTAATTGTTTGCTACTGGTAAAATGGATTAATGGAATAACGGCAAAGCCTAGTTGTAAGCTTAATATTACCTGACTAAAAATAAGTAAATCTCCAATTTTCTCATCGCCAAAATAAAATAAAGTAAATACTGCTGGTGCCACTGCAATTAACCGTGTAACCAAACGGCGAACCCATGGACTTATCCTTAAATTTAAATAACCCTCCATAACTATTTGTCCGGCTAAAGTACCAGTAATGGTAGAAGATTGTCCAGCTGCAATTAGGGCAATGGCAAAAAGTGCTGGTGCAAGATCTCCAAAAATGCCTCGTAGTAACTCATGTGCATCCGAAATATCAGCCACCTGATTAAATCCATTTCTATGAAAAGCCGCAGCAGCCAGAATTAATATGGCAGCATTTACAAAAAAGGCCGCGTTTAAGGCAATTGCAGAATCAAAAAAATTAAATTTAATAGCCCTTTTTATTCCCTCATCGTCCTTTTTTATTTTTCTGGTCTGAACCAAAGACGAATGTAGGTATAAGTTATGAGGCATAATGGTAGCCCCAATGATTCCAATTGCAATATACAAAGCATCTCCCGATAATCCCGATGGAACAAAACCTTTCATAAGTTCACTTACATCTGGCTTTACAATAAACATTTCCATTAAAAAAGATAGACCGATGATGCTTACTAAACTCACAATAAAAAGCTCGATTTTTCTAATACCTTTATTAATTAAAAATAAAAGCAAAAAAGTATCAAGAACAGTTATTAAAACCCCATACATGAGAGGTAAATCAAATAATAGGTTCAAGCCGATAGCCATACCAATTATTTCTGCTAAATCTGTAGCGGCAATGGCTATTTCTGCAAGAACATACAAGGGTATATTAATCCACGAAGGATACTGTTGTCGGCTGGCTTGAGCCAAATCCCAACCTTTAACAATTCCAAGTTTGGCCGATAAACTTTGTAACAGGATAGCCACCCAATTGCTCATTAAAAGCACCCAAATTAGGCTATATCCAAACCTGCTTCCTCCGGCTATATCTGTTGCCCAATTGCCGGGGTCCATGTAGCCAACACTAACAAGGTAAGCCGGACCAATAAACGCTAAAAATGTTCTAAACTTACTTCTTGTTCCACCGGTTTCAACCGACTCATGGACTTCGCTTAATGATTTATTAGAATGCTCCATATTAAGAATATTGTATTTTAACTAGGATATTTTTAACTACCTCATTACTTACCAAAATAGATTCTTTAGTTGATAAAAGCAATTGCACTAATTGATCAAATTCTCCTATTTCCTTTACTTGAACTTTCTTTCCAAGAGTTAAACCATTTTTCTCAAGATGTTTTAAAAAAACTGAACTATGATTTACTACGCCACTAATTACTCCGCTTTCGCCAACTTTTAATTCACTTAGAAGAACAAAATTACTTTGTATAATTACTCCATTTCGTCCTGGAATAGGATCTCCGTGGGGATCGTGTGTTGGAAAGCCAAGGTATTCATCTAGTTTATCTATTAATTCTGATGATTTTATATGCTCTAATTGCTCGGCAATGTCATGAACTTCATCCCAAGCAAACTTTAACTTATCGTGTAGAAATGTTTCCCATAAACGATGTTTCCTTACTGTTTCTATGGCAATTTTTTTACCCAAATTGGTTAATTCAACACCTTTGTACTTTTCATACTTAAGCAGCTTTTTGTCGGATAACTTTTTAATCATATCTGTTACCGAAGCTGCCTTTGTTTGAATAGATGTTGCTATCGAATTAGTATTAACAGCCAAGTCTGAATGCTCCTGCAATTTGTATATGGCCTTCAAATAATTTTCTTCTGCAAATGAATACATGCTGCAAATGTAAAATAATTTTTAGATTAGCCTAAAATTATTTTTATAAATATCTAAAAATAATTTTACTTGGGTATAAACTATATAAAACATTACATTTGCTATATGATGTTGCAAAAATTTATTTCCTATCTCAGCTTTTGGAAAAAATCCGAATCTGACAGTCCGTCATCTTTTAATTTAAAAGTCATGCATGGCATTAATAGAATAAGTATTTTCATGTTTCTTTTTGCCATAATAGTCATTGTTTATCGTTTGGTACGCAACTTGTAAATTTGTTTTCGTTAAAAAATTATCAATATGATTTTATACATTATCGTTCCAATGTTGCTTAGCTTATATGTAAGCTGGCGATTCAAATCAAAAGTAAAAGAGTATTCACAAGTTGGATTATCTAACCAATTAAGTGGAGCCGAAATTGCCGAAAGAATGCTCAGAGATAATGGCATCTTCGATGTGCAAGTATTAAGCACCGAAGGAGAACTTACAGACCATTATCATCCTGAAAAGAAAACCGTAAATCTTAGTCACGACGTATATTATGGTCGTAGCGTTTTAGCTGCAGCAGTTGCAGCACATGAGTGCGGACATGCAGTTCAGCACGCAAAATCATATGCTTGGTTAGAGTTTAGATCTAAAGTAGTACCTATTGTAAGTGTAGCTTCTAGATACGTGCAATGGATTTTATTAGGTGGTATTTTCCTAATAAACACTTTCCCTCAATTGTTATTAATTGGTATCATTTTATTTGCTGCTACCACCCTATTTACTATTATAACTTTACCAGTAGAATTTGATGCAAGTAAAAGAGCTTTAGCTTGGTTAGACAACAATGGAATCGTAAGAAAAGAAGAATACCCAATGTCGAAAGATGCTCTTAAATGGGCCGCTAGTACATACGTAGTAGCCGCAATTGCATCCATTGCCACATTGTTATATTACCTACAAATCTATTTAGGTAGAAGAGACTAATTAGTATTGTTCCATAAAAAAACCTGAGTAGCTCGCTACTCAGGTTTTTTTTATTTGTTATTTCTTGATAACAAGCACAAATTACCAACCTTATAGAGTAATCTTGCACCCACATTTGCATCCCATTCATCCTCTCCTGGGGCAACCTCATTAATATCAAATCCAATAATTTCTCGATTAGATTCTACAATGGTTTTTACAAGGAAAACAACTTGTTCAAATTCAAATCCACCTGGCACTGGAGTGCCAGTATTTGGACATAACTTAGGATCTAATCCATCGATATCAATACTTAAATATATTTTTTGGGGAAGACTATTTATAATATCTGCACATTGCTCCTTCCAAGTTTTACCAGCATATTGGGCCGCTTTAATATCACTATCGAAAAAGGTCTTTACTCTTTCATTTGTATCTATTAATTCTTTTTCATCCTGACAATAATCTCTAATTCCGACCTGAACCAAAGATTTTACTTCCTTAATCTTAAGAGCATTAAACATAATAGATGCGTGAGAATAGGTAAAACCCTCATAAGCATTTCGTAAATCTGCATGTGCATCTATTTGTAAAATTCCAAACTCACTATGTTTTTCTGCCAAAGCTTGCATCAAGCCCAATGGAGTGCTGTGATCACCACCTAAAAGAGCAGGTAATTTTCCTTTGTTTATCCATTTTAAAGCCTCCTTCTTAACCTTCTTATTTAGGTTCAAACAGGCTAAGTCTATTTCTTCTTTAATAGCATGCATAGTTTTGTTAGAATCTGCAGTTTTTCCAACAGCATACATGTCTATGTACTTCTCAGCTTTCTTTCTTAATTTCTTACTTGTTTGAGCAATTTTGGTATCAACAGGCAACATAGCCACGCCCATTTTCCATGCATTTTCAACATTAGAATCGTATAAATCTACCTGATAAGAAGCCTCGTAAATAGCTTCTGGTCCGGCCGCCGTTCCTGCACTATACGATACTGTTACCTCCCACGGAACGGGAATTATTACTAAATCTGCCTCCTCAGGTGTAAATGGGAGTCCGTATATATTATTTTCTGCATCACCAATGTCGTTGGGATTAAAATCTTGTATTTTCTTTTCTTTTGAATTCATGTTTAACTAAATACTATTAATGTATATTTCTTTTATTTAAGGCTCTTTGGTACCTAGAAGCATTTTGCAAATGTTGCTCAAAACTATTGGCAAAGGTATGATAACCGCTGAAATCTTCCTTGGCACAAAAATATAAATATTTGTGTTTACCATAATTCAAAACAGCTTCTATGGCTTGTTCAGAAGGAGTGCAAATCGGACCAGGAGGCAAGCCCAATTGAGTGTAAGTATTGTAAGGAGATTCTATTGCGGTATGAAGGCTTGTAACTCTTTTTATGGATTTATCATTCCATGCAAAAATAATCGTAGGATCAGCCTGAAGTGGCATACCAAGTTTCATTCTATTTAGATAAACGCCAGCAATAATCGGCATTTCATCTACTTTATTACTTTCTTTTTGAACAATAGATGCCAAAATACTCACATCTACTTTACTTAGGCCAACTTGTTGAGCTCGTGCCTCCCTCTCTTTATTCCAAAAAGAATTGTATTCCTTGTACATACGCTCAAAAACTTCCGAGGCACTAGTGTTCCAATAAAAATTATACGTATTAGGAATAAACATGGCTGTTATCGTTTGATGATTAAATCCCATTCTGTTCAAGAATTGCTCATCCTCAAACAGGCTATTTAATTCAAAACTATCTGCCATTAAATTCTTTGAAAAAAATAAACTTATTTCTTGAGGCCGTTCTGCATATTTAAAAACAATATCAAAAGCCTGTTGCCGACCTTTATACAACAGTTTAATGATATCTGCATTGTTCATCCCATCTCGGATAGAATATCTACCCATTTTTAATTTTTTCTCGAGCTGAACCCATTTAACAAGGCGTTCAAATGAGGCCGAATTTTTGAGTACTTTCTGCTGTTTAAGTTGAAAAATAACAGACTCTATTCGCTTTTGCTTATCAACAAAAATGGCTATTTCATTCGAGCCATTCTTTAAGAAAACATTTTGAGAAAATAAATCAGAATACACCTTTAATCCAAGAACGGTAATTACTACAAATACCAGAATCAACAAGTTTCTTTTTTTATTTTCCATTCGTTACTATTTTAAAATTAGTTAATATAGGTAAAGCTATTTATTTGCTCTCTAAATTTGCTAATAAACTCTTTACATCTATGGCGTTCGGATTTAATTTTAGAATTAATTTAAGCAAGTTTATAGCTTCCCTTTTTTTATTGGTATATAAATACAATGAGGCTTTATTTAACAGAGCTTGCTGATTATCCGGATTTAATTTTAATGCCTGATTATAGGCAAAAAAAGCCTTGTCTATTTCACCCATATTTGCCAAACAGAATCCGTAATTTACCCAAGCTTCTTCTTGTTTTGGTTGAAGTCCTAAACTCTGCTCAAATAGCAATTTTGCATCCGAGAAACGAACCTGTTGCACTCTTAAAGTAGCAAGTTTATTTAAAAAATTCAAATTCTCTTTAGCCAGACTTACTGCTCTTACATATCCTTCAGATGCCTCCATAAACTTACCTAAGTTTTGATATGCCTGACCAATTCTATAACAAGTCCAAGCATCCGTTTCAATGGCTAGATCAATACCCTTGGCTGAACCAATTAACGACTCCCAATTTCCTTTTAGATAGTAATAGTGAATTTTCAAATTTCGCTGAATACTTAGTTCCTCCAAAGATTGAATCCAATGATTTGCAGTATCTAAAATGGAGGCTTCACCTTCAAACTTCTCAAAGTAATTTAAGCTAGATACTGCTTTAGAAAAATTAGGCGTTTGGGATTGGTTCACACAGTATAAACCAATAAAATTTTTAATTTTGGTAAGTTCTGATTTTTTAACAGGAATTTTGATTTTATGATCGTGAACTGTAACATGAGGAATGTCTACGGAACCACTTGTTGGCATATGGCAAGAAACGCAATTATCCGACTGTTTAAACCTAATTTGCACATCTTCCTTACATGCATCTTGGGTATGACATTTTAAGCATGCATTATTGAAAATTTGTTTGCCTGTTACCTTTACACTTACATGAGGATTATGGCAAGATATACAGGTTAAATTCAGAGCCTCTTTATTGGAGTTTGAAGATATAAAACATTTACTTTGCTGTAATCTTTGAGCATGAGATGCCATAATAAAATCATCCTCCCCACCCTCATATTTAGGCATAAATATCTGAATATATTTACCTAAATCCATTCCGGGTTTAAAATCGGCAAAGCTCTTACCAGGCTGTAAAACAGCATTCCCTTGTAAATGACACCTCTGACAAATATCTATTTGTCGCTCCCAAGGTAATTTTTTTGGATTTACTATGGTATAATCAATATACTTTGAAGTATCAACAATATTCCCTTTTAACTTTTCTGTAACATGCACCTCTCCTGGTCCATGACATCTTTCACAATCTATACCATCAGGAATTTTTGTAAACTTGTTGGTAGAACCTGCTTCTAAATGAGGCATTGCATTATGGCAACTCATACACTCAAACTCTATGGCCCGGCTGAACCTAACATTTCTGCCATTTTCAAAGCCTGGTGGTAAATCCCACCTACCCTTTTGAGCATACCAAGTTAAAGGCAATTGATAAATAAATCCGTTTACACTCGTTAAATGAGAATTGGTATGTTGGCCTGAACCAATAATATAATCTACCCTTTCTAGACGTTGGTACACGGTATCTCTTCCTTGCAATCTAAATTCAAGCACATACATACTATCACCTATCCATTTAGGCAGGTAATAAAAATTTAATACAGAATCGTAAACAGGTTTCTTTAAATGAAAATTGGCTGAGGACCGAGCTTTAGTGGCAACACCAAATGACTGTCCCATTCCCGTTTGAACAAAGCTCTCATAGATAGATTGATGACAAGCTCTACACGATTCTTTACCTAAATATTTAACAGAATCGGCATGATTTAAATACGGAGAATTTTCTGCCGTATCTGTTTGGGAGTTACAAAAAAAATTGAAAAAGGCAATTAAAAGCAGCCCAATAAAAAACTGTATAGAAATTGCCTTTCTCAATGGAATTAATTTAATCGCCTATTTCGGCTTGCCAGGCATTCATACCGCCTAACAAATTTCTTACATTAGAAAACCCCTCGCTCATCATATACATTTTGGCATTTCCACTTCTAGCGCCACTTCTACAATGAACAATAATTTCCTCATCTTTTAAATGAGCTAACTCTGCCAATTTTCCTGGCAATTCACCCAAAGGTATTAAGTTTGCACCAATATTAAACGCCTCATATTCGTAAGGTTCTCTTACATCTATAACAGTTAATTTCTCGCCACTTTGCATGCGCTTGTGTAATTCTTGTACGGTAATATCGTTAACCATATCTATTTATTTTTTGTTTTATTTAATTAGTAACTTCTTTGCGAATTTCTGTTGAGTTTTTTGATTTTCAAAACTCACAAAATAAAAACCAGATTCTACACCCAGAATATCTACTCTCGAATCGTAAGCTTCAAGCGTCTTCACTCGCGCACCTTGAAGGTTAATCAACTCAATTTTATAATCCTGAAGGTGGGGCAAATCTACCTCAAAATAATTCTCAGCAGGATTAGGATACAAGTTAAAAACTATCGATTCTTTCTTAGTTGGTTCAGACAAAAAGGTGGCTGAACCTATGAATTTACGCATGATTGGACGAATCATTAAGGCTCCTTCAATTTCTGAAGCATACCATCTACCATCCATTTTATAAGCCATGTTTGGATTTACACCAAATCGATAATTCTTATCTAAACCAACATTTAAAACGAAGGAATTTGTTTGTTCCCAACCAATATAAAAAGAATCTTGAACTGGGATAGGTTCAACAAAACGATAAGAGGTAAAGCCATTTATAGTATTGGTGTATGTTGGTCGCGAAATATCTTGTGTATAAATAGGCACATCTTGCGTGGCTGGCTGACCCAATGGAGATATACTTTTCCATAATTTTAACTGAAAGCGTTGTGTGCTCACATTTTGTTCCGATTGATTAAAGAAAATATACACTCCAACAACCGAATCAGGTTCTTCTAGTTTATATTTTAGATTGGCTCCCACATTAGATTTTAACCTTACACCATATCCACCTTCCGCTGTTCCATCATCGTAGGCATAATAATTACTAAAAATGGTGGGAGTAGTAAACGTATCATTTGTGGTTACATTATCGTTTTGATTTCCACTAATTTTTAACCTATATTGAGTTTGAAAAACCAAACTATCTGCTTGCACAGCCGTCTGAAAATTAAATGGTTTAGAGATGGTAATAACAGAATCACTAAAAGGCAATATAGTAGGAAGTATATTGTTAAACCTATCCAACGTGTCGCCTTCTGGTTTTACTATATTTCTAAAATAATCTACAGCATATGCTTGGTTATCGTGATTTACAATTCTAAGTTGGTCTGGCAAAAATCCATATTTCGCAGGATTCTTTAGGTATTGATACCACGGCATACTTGTATATTCTCCTAAGTATAATCTTGGGGTATTGGTGAGCGACATATCCTTCAGCGGATCGTTTCTCAATCTACCTTTGTTGAATCTAACATAATCAACGTGCCAATGACTTAAATTACCCGACATACTGCCTTTATTCTTTAACCTAATTTGAAAATCATCGTGAAAGAACTTTGAATTAGCAATCATGTATTCGAAGTATGTAAACGTATTTAAGAAAGTATCATTGGCAGAAATCATGGTTATAATTTCGAATGAATCTTTGCTAAATGCAGAGCTTTTAAATTCTATTATGAGTGAATCATCCGGGTAAACCTGATTGGTTGTGCCTTGAGGTTCGTATTGAAAATAAAAACTTAATAAAACAGAATCTTGTAATTGTAATCCACGCAAACTCATAGAATGAGTGGTTAATCTGTCACAAATTCCTTTAACTGGAAAGGAAGAATATGGATTACCGAAAGGATCTAACCCATCGAATGTAGCAACATTTATACTTGGATGATTTACTGGAAAATCATTATTCACAAACACCCAATTGTCTTGCCACCTGGCTTTGTTTACCGATACCCTATCACCAGAAAAATCGTCGAAAAAAGGAAGCTGAATACGCTTTACTAATTTAAGGCCACTCAACATCCAATGGGCAGGATTTAGATTACTATAAGTACTCTTAAAAATAAAACGAGCTTGGAAATTTGCATGCCTGAATCGACCCGAATTTACAATGAATTGATGATTTAA
The DNA here is from genome assembly GCA_022402405.1 of Bacteroidia bacterium. Taxonomy (GTDB): domain Bacteria; phylum Bacteroidota; class Bacteroidia; order UKL13-3; family UKL13-3; genus B1. The sequence goes on from JAKRSG010000071.1 coordinate 15,599, forward strand.
AAATTGTGGGTTTTGAATGCCATTTCTTAGTAAAACAGGAACCCAAACACCCAAGTTATTTTTAAATTCTACGATAAAAGAATCATTAATCTGATTATCGGCACCCGATTTTAAAAGAAACGACAATATAATAGAATCTGCCTCTTCATATTGAGAAATATCCATGGGATTTGTCCAAAGGGTATCTGCTGAGCCAAAAAGGTTACTAGCGTTATCATAAACCACGCCAGAGAAATTCTTTACATCAAAAAACGCAACGTTTCCAAAAGAATAATTGCTAATTGTATCTTTAATAACTCTTACATCCGGACCAGAATAATAATCCCATTCCACGGTAGAATCTCTTCCTTGAAATTGGTTAAAATGGTTATATGTATACAATGGCCATTTATAAGATAAAGCCAACTTAGATAATTCAAAACTATTGGTATTACTGGTTTGAACCCAGTTAGTATAGGATTCGAATCGCAAGGCAAAATTTTCAGAGGCAAATTCTTTTGGGTTCAAGCCAATAACTATTTCAGAAGCGCTTGAAAAATTCACAGGATTCTGCCAAATTAGCGTCCATACACCTTTTCTATTTAACCCATAAACCAACAAAGAATCTGAATTTTGATGGGTAATACCAGCAGCTATTGTAAAGCTTAAAAACAGGTCTACACCTTTATCAATCAACAATCCCTTTTTAGATTCAAGAACATCCGTTAAGCCAGCCGAAGAATATGACAATCCATTACTATCTATAGCATTAAAAATAACCTTTCGGTTCAAAACGGAGGTATTACCTTTTTCCCAAACAAGAGTGTCAGTGCTTCCATTTCTTAAGAAATGATCTACCAAAGGAAAGACAATGCCATTTTTCTTGGTAAGCTTTTTTTCTGACTTAGCCGGAATAGCTTGAGGGGCGTTTAACAAAAGTGGAGTTACTACCTCTTGAGCAAAACTGCTTAGGGTTATGATCAAAGATAAAAATACAAGTAAATGTTTCTGTTTAGCCATTAGGGTAATGCCATAAATAAGTCAACAATTTCGCCGCTTCTCATGGTTTGCCCTTCTTTAAATGGTGGGTTTTGTCTTTTCACCACAGCCTTTAAGCTATCTTTAGGGGCAACCTCATAAACCACGGTTCCAAGTGTTAGTAACGAACTCTCAATGAGTTTTGTTGCATCTTGTGCATTTAACCCTGTTAGGTTTGGAATAGCAACTAGTGCACCACCACTCCCATCGCCCACCAATAAATCTATGGTTGAACCCTTTGGCAATTTTACACCTGGTTGTAGGGATTGTCCGTTCCACAATTGATCTAGCACTGCATTCTGAGCAATATCTGGTTTATATGATATGTTTCCAACGCTTAGCCCCATTCCAGTTAATACTGTTTCTGCATATCGAAGCGAACTATTAATTAAGTTAGGCATTATTACCGTAGCACTAGCATCTGAGTTGATACTCAAATAGATTATTCTACCTTCTTTAACTTTTGAATTTGGAACAGGATTTTGCTCGGCAACTGCTAATTTGGGAAGCTTGTCAACAAAAACAGTATCCGTAATCACATACCTGAGTTTTTTTTCGGCAAGAATCTGCTCTACTTCTTCCATTTTAAGGCCTTTTAAATTAGGCAAAGTAAGCGATTGCCCGTGCCGCGTATAAACACTAAGCGCCTGAGCGGCAAGCCATACTAATATGTAAATGGTTATAAAGACCAAAAACAAGTTTACAAAAAGCGTTTTAATAAATCTCACGGTTGCAAAATATTAATAAATTAAGAGAGCACAAAGTTATCTTTGCCAAATGTTTTCATTAAAAGATATTACTACCATTTCACTTACTCTGTTTGCCATCATAGACATTATTGGTTCATTGCCCATAATAATAAGTATTAAAAATAAGCAAAAGCATTTAGACTCTTGGAAAGCCACCATAGCTGCTGGTTCATTAATGATTGTTTTCCTTTTCATCGGAGAACAATTCCTGGGCCTTTTTGGAGTAGATCTTCAGTCGTTTGCTATTGCTGGTTCTATCGTAATTTTTATCATAGGCCTAGAAATGATTCTAGGTATAGAGATACTTAAAAGCGATCCAAATGCTAAAACGGGAAGTGTTATTCCTATCGCATTTCCCATTATTGCTGGCTCTGGCACACTAACTACCATTATAAGTATGAGAGCTGTATATTCTATCCCAAACATTCTTGTAGGAATATTATTAAACCTCATATTTGCATTTTTGGTAATGCGTTCATCGGGTTACATAGAGCGTAAACTTGGTGAATCAGGCCTCTCTTTGGTAAGAAAGTTTTTTGGAATCGTGCTTTTAAGTATCGCTGTTCGTATTTTTAAATCTAACTTTTAAGCCTGTCCGGTAGGACCACCAAAATTCATCGGAAATGGTGGAACAGATTCGTTCATAGAAATATTTCCATTCATGTCTTCAAACTTATTGATGTTATCATTTAAGGCCATCAATAATCTTTTGGCATGGTCTGGTGTAAGCACTATTCTCGACTTTACCTTGGCTTTAGGAACACCTGGCATTACCCTTACAAAATCTATTACAAACTCGCTATTAGAGTGTGTAATAATAGCAAGATTAGAGTAAATACCTTCGGCCATTTCCTCGCTTAATTCAATTTGTAATTGATTGGGATTATTATTTTCGTTTTCCATTTTTTTATAATTTATAGTTTAACACATACATTTTTTGCTTCTGTAAAAAAGCGTAGGGCTTCCCATCCACCTTCTCTGCCTACTCCACTTTGTTTAACACCACCAAATGGAGTCCTTAAATCGCGGAGCAACCAACAGTTTATCCAGACTATTCCGCTTTTAATTTTGGCAGAAACTCTATGCGCCTTCCCAAGATTTTCTGTCCAAACGCTACAAGCCAATCCATATTGCGTACTATTTGCATATTCAAGTACCTCTTCCTCTGTATCAAAAGGTTGGAGTGTTACAACCGGACCAAATATTTCTTCTTGGTTGGTTCGGCATAAATGATTAAGACCTTCAATAACCGTTGGTTCAATGAATAAACCATTTTCACAACGACCTTGCGGCACAAAGGCTTTTCCACCAGTTAAAATACTTCCACCTTCTTCCTTGGCCAATTCAATATAACTTAGAATTTTATCGAAATGAACTTTACTTGCAATGGCACCAACCTTAGTTTCATCTTGCAAAGGATCTCCTATTTTTAAAGCAGCCACTTGAGTTACATAAGCTGTTTTAAATTTATCGTAAATACTTCTTTCAACATATATTCTTGAGCCGCAAAGACAAATTTCGCCTTGATTAGTAAAACTAGCTCTTACACTTTCTTTTACTGTTTTTTCAAAATCGCAATCAGCAAAAATAATTGTTGGATTTTTACCCCCTAACTCAAGCGATAATTTTTTAAACATAGGAGCCGCCACACGAGCAATCTCAGCACCGGTTTTGGTACCACCAGTAAAAGAAATCGTATTAATTTTGGGGTGCCCAACCATGGCTGAACCAACTTTTGGTCCGAGCCCATGAACGATATTTAGCACCCCTTTTGGCAATCCAGCTTCCATACAAATTTTACTAAATAAGTATGCTGTCATGGGAGTAATTTCGCTTGGTTTTGCAACCACACAATTACCTGCTGCAATAGCAGGAGCTATTTTCCAAGTAAATAAATACAAAGGTAAATTCCATGGACTAATACAAGCCACTACACCTACAGGAGTGCGCAACGTATAATTAAGTGCATGGTTTCCCATGGGATGAGCCTCTGATGCAAAATGTTCGATAGCTGTGGCAAAAAAATGAATATTAGATTGGGCTCTTGGAATTTCGCCATGCTTAGCCAACCACAAAGGTTTTCCTTGGTCTATGCTCTCTGCAAGAGACAGAGCATCGTTGTTTTCTTCAATGAGTCTGGCAATTTTTAGCATAATTCTACTTCTATCTCCAGTACTCATTTCACTCCAAATAGGAAATGCAGCTTCAGCTGCTTCATAAGCTAATTGAACATCACGCTCGTCGCTATCAGGGCAATAACTATACACCTCATTTGTGGCAGGATTAATATTATCTAAAAACGATTGGGAAACCGGAGCCACTAGTTCTCCGTTAATATAATTCAAAATATTTTCCATGGGTTCAAACCTACTTAATGCAATCCAATTCCACAACAATGAGAAAAAATAATATTTTTTTTAAACCATTTTTTATACCTTTACTCTAAGTAAAAAACAATTGATATGGCAAGTATTTCCAGAAAAAATTTTCTTTCGTTGATAAGCGAAGAAGTAATTGACAAGGAACCACTAATAAAAGATTATCCTTTTAAAGACCCATCCAATAAAGACTTACCCAGACATCTTCAAAAAACCTCATCAGGAATTGGTGCCTATTCCGGACCATGGGGAGAAACTCAAATAATTCACCTTTTAAGAAGAACTCTATTTGGTTTTTCAAAAGATGATTTAACCTTCTTTAAAGGAAAAAACTTAACAGAATGCGTGCAGCTTTTGTTGGATGTTTCATCGGTTCAGCCAGCGCCACCTGTAAATAACTATGGAAATAATGCCAACCAAAACGACCCTGCGGTACCATATGGAGAAACATGGGTAAATGCAGCCATAAACCCAAACTTAGAAGGAGCTAGAATAAATTCTTTTAAATCGTGGTGGTTAGGTTTAATGGTGAACCAAGAGCGCAATATTCGCGAAAAAATGACCTTGTTTTGGCATCATCATTTTGCTACAGAGGCTTTGGTGGTTCAAGATAGTAGGTTTATTTATAAGCACAATGCTTTGCTTAGAAGTATGTGTTTGGGTAATTTTAAAGACTTTGTAAAACAAATTACTTTAGATCCCGCCATGTTGGTTTATTTAAATGGCAATCAAAACACCAAAACTGCACCAGATGAAAATTATGCTCGTGAACTTCAAGAGTTATTTACTATTGGTAAGGGATTAGCCATTCATTACACAGAATCTGATGTAAAAGAGGCTGCCAGAGTGTTAACAGGATGGAGAACCAATAGAACTGGTATTGGTTCATTCTTTGATTCTACTAAACATGATACAGGAAATAAAACCTTTTCGAGCTTTTATAACAATTATGTTATTACTGGAAAAAGTGGCTCAAATGCTGGTAATATAGAGCTCGACGATTTGCTTCAAATGATTTTTAATCACACAGAAGTTTCTAAACATATTGTAAGAAAAATCTATCGCTTTTTTGTATATTATGTAATTGATGAAAATGTAGAAAAGAATGTAATTGAGCCATTAGCATTGCTTTTTAGAAACAATAATTACAACATTAAAATAGTAATGGAAACCCTTCTAAAAAGCGAGCATTTTTATGATGTTTTGAACAATGGTTGTATGATTAAAAATCCAATTGATCATTTAGTTGGATTATCAAGACAAACTAAATTAGTATTTCCAAACTCTAGCAATCCACAAACCCAATACGCGCACTGGCAATATGCCATGCAATATGCAGCCATATTAAGCATGCACATTGGCGATCCACCAGCTGTAGCGGGTTGGCCACCGTATTATCAAAATCCTCAGTACTACGAATTGTGGATTAACTCTGATTCTCTTCCCAAACGAAATTTAGCTTGTGATTCACTTTTATATACTGGATATACCAGATTTGGTTTTAAATTAATGATAGATGTACTATCGTTTGCTCAAAACCTCACAAATCCAGCTAACCCAAACGATTTACTAAATGAAATTATTAAACTTATTTATCCAAGCGATTTAAGTTCCGAAACCAAAACTTTCATAAAAAACTCCATATTGCTTTCGGGTCAAACGGGCGATTATATCTGGACAGATTCATGGAATGCATATGTGGCAAACCCAGATAATGTTATGACAAAAGATGCAGTAAAAGTAAGGCTTCAAGCTTTATTAAAATATTTGATGGGACAAGCAGAATATCAATTACACTAAACAAATAGGTATGAACAGGAAAGAATTTTTAGGGAAGTCGGTAGCTGCGGGAATATTACCTGTGGTAATAAATGGTTTTGGGCTAAAAGCTTTTGCAGATTCGCCCATTATTAATTTTCTAAACAAAGCTGGCAACGAAGATAGAGTATTGGTTTTAGTACAATTAAATGGAGGAAATGATGGATTAAATACGATTATTCCTCTAGATCAATATAGCAAATATTATTCGGCTCGAACCAATATAGCCATACCAGAAAATAAGGTTTTAAAAATAAGTGGAAACAATAGTTTAGGCATGCACCCAAGCATGAATTTGTTAAATAATTTATATAGTGATGGAAAAATAGGCATCATTCAAAATGTTGGATATCCAAACCAAGATTTTTCGCATTTTAGGTCAACAGATATTTGGTTAAGTGCAAGTGATTCCGACAAATTTGAACAAACAGGATGGATGGGAAGATACCTAGATAGCAAGTTTCCAGGATTTCCAACAGGGTATCCAAATGCCACTCATCCAGACCCTCCTGCTATACAAATTGGCGCTGTTATTTCACCTGCTCTACAAGGCTCTGAAATGAGTTTGGGAATGAGTATTACTGATCCAAATAATTTCTACCAATTTATTAGTGGAACGGTAGATCCTGCCCCAAACACTCCTATGGGGCATGAACTAACCTTTATTCGTTTAGTTGCTCAACAAACTCAACAATATTCTGGTAGCATTAAAAATGCCGCGGAAAAAGCAACAAATAAATCTACTAAATACCCAAGTAGTGGAACAAATAGTTTAGCAGATCAATTAAAAATAGTAGCTAGATTAGTTGCAGGCGGATTAAAAACCAAAGTATACATGGTAAGTATTGGCGGCTTTGATACACATGCCACACAGGTTGTTTCAGGAAGTCCGGAAACAGGCACACATGCTACCCTTTTAAACAGAATTTCTGTAGCAGTGGATGCTTTTCAAGACGATTTAAAATTATTAGGAATAGAAGATAGAGTATTGGGTATGACATTCTCAGAATTTGGGAGAAGAATAAAATCTAATGATAGTTTTGGCACAGACCATGGCGCAGCTGCACCCTTATTTATGTTTGGAAAGAAGGTTAATGGCGGTGTATATGGAAAAAATCCTTTTATACCTGAGAGTCCGAGTGGTGGCGACAACCTTCCATTAGAATTTGATTTCAGGTCTATTTATGCTAGTGTTCTAAAAGATTGGTTTGAAGTAAGCGATGCCGATATTCAATCCTTTTTGAAATCTAACTTTCCTATACTTCCTGTTATTAATAGCAATATCACCTCAACTTCCGAATTAAGGAAAGATAAAGTTGACATACAATGCTTTCCTAATCCAGCAAATGAGGAAACCATTATTAGTTTTTATTCAGAGTACCATCCTATACAAATAAGCATTTTAGATGTACAAGGTAAAACAGTTATGGATGTTTGTAATGCTAGATATCCATACGGACAAAATGAAGTAAAAGTAATTCTGAATTCTTTGCCAAGTGGGTCATATTTCATTCAATATCAAGGAGGAGAAAAACCTATTTACAAGAAACTTTTGGTTCAGCATTAAACCAGAAAGGTTACATTAAACTGCTGAGCTATTTTTGATTTCAGAACCTCAGAAACCTCAGTAAAATCGAGTTTTCTACCTAGCTCCAACTCCATACTGGTTACAGCTTTATCATCTATTCCACAAGGAATAATATGTTTAAAATAATCTAAATTGGTATTGATATTAAATGCTAAACCATGCATCGTAATCCAACGGCTGCATCGCACTCCCATGGCACAAATTTTTCGGGCTGTTGGTAAGTCAGGATCAATCCAAACACCAGTATAACCCTCATATCTATCTCCTTTAATACCATAGTGGGCGAGCGTTTGAATTACAGCCTCTTCTAAAAAACGTAGGTATTTATGAATATCCGTAAAAAATTGTTCTAGGTCAAAAATAGGATAAACTACCAATTGCCCTGGGCCATGATAGGTTATATCTCCGCCTCTATTTATTGGAAAAAAAGTAGCCTCATATTTTTTGAGCCCTTCTTCGTCTAACAATAAATTTTCTATTTTCCCGCTTTTCCCTAGGGTGTATACATGAGGGTGCTGGCAAAATATTAAATGATTCTTAAGTTCTGTTTGAACCGATTCTGGATTTACCCTATTGGCAAATTTCTGATCTACAAGTTCTTTAAAAATAAATTCCTGACGATCCCATGCCTCTTGATAGGGAGTTAAGCCCCAATCCTGAAAATTAACGGAGACAGTGTCCATCATTATTTATAAATATCTTTTAAGGAAACAGGTTCTTCCTTTTTCTCCTTTTTACGCATTTTCATGTTTAGTAATTCTACCGAAACTGAGAATGCCATTCCAAAATAAACATAACCCTTTAAGTTATAATGCTCTGCAATATCATGACTCCAGCCTTCAACGAGGAGCATAATTCCAATTACCAACAAAAAGGCAAGTGCTAATAATTTAATACTAGGATGAGCATTTATAAATTTTGAGATGGCACCCGAAAAGAAGAGCATAATCAACATGGAAATAATAACTGCCAAAACCATAACAGGTAAGTGTTGAGCTAAACCAACTGCGGTAATAATTGAATCAAAAGAAAACACAATATCAATTAAAATTACCATAAAAACCACATTCCAAAAAGTTGGAACCACTTTATCGCTTGAGGATTCTCCAGAGTGCTCTAGCAATTCAAAAATCTCCAAGGTACTTTTATATATTAAAAATAAGCCTCCTGCCAATAAAATTATATCTCTCCAGCTGATACCATGCTCCAAAATATGAAAGATTGGATCCTTCAATTCTTTAACAATATAACTTATGAAGGCAAGCAAAATTACCCTAATAAATAACGCGAAAAACAATCCTAATTTTCTGGCTTTATTTTGTTGATGTTTTGGAAGCCTCGATGTAACCAATGAAATAAAAATTACATTGTCGATACCTAAAACCACTTCCATTATGGTAAGTGTAATTAGAGATAACCAAGTTGAGGCATGTAAAAATAAGTCCAGAAAATCCATATTTATAAATTGGCTGCAAAAATAATTTATTTTTACATCAAAATTACATGATATTTTTTTGAATATAACTTACTATATCAATTTCATTTTCAGGACTAAACCATTTAACATCAGTTTCCTTTCTAAACCAAGTAATTTGTTTTTTGGCGTAATTTCGAGAATGTTGTTTAATTAACTCTACGGCTCTATCAAGATTATGTTGGCCTTCGAGATGTTCAAAAATTTCTTTGTAACCTACCGTTTGAAGTGCATTTAATTCTTTGTAAGGAGCCAAAGATACAACCTCGTTAAATAATCCATCCTCCATCATTACGTCTACTCGCTGGTTAATTCTATTATATAAATCATCCCTATTTCTTTCTAAACCAATTTTTAACACATGATAGGGTAAATTAGGTTTGTCATTCTTTATTATACCTCCCTGAGTTGCTAACTCAATTGCTCTCATAAGCCTTTGGGGATTATTGTTATCAATTCTAGTTAATGCTTCAGGATTTAAACTTTTCAATCTATCAATCAGTGCTTGTAATCCATTTTGTTGAAAAAGAGTTATTAGTTCATTTCTCAAAGATAAATCTGCTGCAGGCATTTCATCAATTCCTTCACAAATAGCCTTTAAATACAAGCCTGATCCGCCAACAGCAATTGAAATATTGTGTCCGCTTTGAAATAATGAATTAACTACAATTTTAGCTTCTTTTGCAAAATCACCTGCCGAATAATAATCTTCAACAGAACGGTTATTCACGAAATGATGCTTTACTAATTTCAACTCATTTTCAGTTGGTTTGGCAGTGCCAATATTCATTTCTTTATAAAACTGTCGGGAGTCGGCTGAAATAATCTGGGTACCAAAATGCTGGGCCAAATGAATGGCTAATTTTGTTTTACCAACAGCAGTTGGTCCCATTATAACTACAAGTGTAGGCATCATTTCACGAAACAAGGCAAATTAAATCAAATAAAAAACTAAATGACAGATAAACTTCGAGCATAAAAAAAGCGAGCTTCAGATGAATGAAGCTCGCTTTGCAAAATTTAATTAAAATTTGTTTAATAATTACTTAATTACAACAAATGATTTTCTTGCGAATACATCATTTGTTCCATTTAACACTAAATTATATGAACCAGGTGCTAAATTCAAATCAACTAAATCAAGCTCTTTAGCTCCTTTTAATTGATACGTATTAGTAAATACCTCTCTTCCTAACATGTCAACGATTGAGATAACAAAATTATCTGTGTTTAACTCTTTAAATGCAATTTTAAAATCACCTTTATTAGGATTTGGATACAATACTAATTCATTGCTCTTATCCTGAGAATTAGATAAGCCAGTTGTAGACAAATCGCTATATGATTTGAAAGTACCGCCATCGTTTTCAGATATTTTACCTTTGTCATCCCCTCTCATTTTTCCAGGAGTACATGCACCAGGAGCAAGAACTACTACTTCCATGGTGCTAGAATCTGCACAACCAAAATTACTAATACCAACTAATTTCACTGTGTAGGTTCCAGGAGATGCATAGGTTTTACCATAACTGAAGGTATTAACAAAATCTGTAGTACCATCACCAAAATACCAACGGTATGTATTTACCCAACCCCAACCATTTAATTGAGTACGGTTGAAGAAATCAAATCTATTTCCAGAAACACATTGAGTAGCATTATCTGTAGAGAAGCTTACTTCAGGAGTAGGATAACCAGTAGCTGTTACTACCACATTTGCTGTATGTGTGCTAGTTTGTCCGCATGCACCAGATGCTGTTAATGTAACAGCAAAAGTACCAGTAGATGAATAGGCATGGAATATGGTACTAGTTGTTGAAGGAACAGAAACAGTTCCATCACCATAATTCCAAACATAGGTAGTTGCACCAGTTGAAGTACTTGTGAATCTGATACCAGTGTTACAAGAACCATTTACAATCATTTCACTAGTAAATGAAGCAACTGGATTACCTGTTCCTGGATTAGCCGTGATTGAACTATTAGCAACAGTACTTGAACAACCATTTGGAAGAGTAGCAACTAAAGTTACCGATTTGGTTCCTGCAGAAGCAAAAGTATAACTTGGAGAAACCGAGGTTGATGTTCCTTCAGAATTAAAATCCCAGTTATAAGTAGGTGTACCAGAAGTAGCTGTTGTGGTATTGGTAAAGGTTACTGTAGGACCACAAGTACTTGATGAGCTGGTGAAGCTAGCAGAAATACTTCCAACTACAAATGTTTCAGTTACAATATCAGAGCATAAACCATTAACTGCCTTCAAACTTACAGTATGTGTACCAGGGGTTAATCCGGTTATATCATACGGGAAGCTCGATTTAACTTCATAAGCAGCACCATCTACACTCACTTCATAGGAAGTGGCACCTGTAGATCCAACATTGTCTATAGTTCTAGTACCGCTACAAGCATCAGATGCATCAATTTGTAAAGATGCACTTACAATAGTACCTGCTGTTAAGGTTGTTAAGTTAAGATCTGCTGGAGTTGCCGTACACCTTCCATCTGCAGTAACCAATAATGAAACTGATTCAGGACCACCTGCTGTGTAGGTTCTTGTTACAGAACTTCCAGTTGTAGATCCAGCCCCGTCAGGATTGGCAAAACTCCAAGTATAAGTTAAGTTTAATCCTGTTGCACCAGTTACAGAATAAGTATAAACGTTTCCACAAGAGCTCAAACTATTAGAAATGGAACCTGCAACAGGTGTTGTCGCTACTGTAACCGTTTGTGGTGCAGAAACTATGCTACCATTTATTGTTAATGTAACATTGTACACTCCATCTGCGGCATATGTGTGAGCAGGATTTTCTTGAGTAGATGTATTTCCATCACCAAAGTTCCATAAATAACTTGAAGCAGAAACAGAAGTATTAGCAAAAGCTACCGTTCTATTTATACAAGCATTTTGAGTATGGGTAAAAGATGCAGTTGCATTTGCTGTAACAGTTACATTTTGAGTAATTGTTGAACTACAACCTGTGCTAGATGTGGCAACAAGGGTTACAGTATATGTTCCAGCACTTGCATATGTTTTACCATAAATATGAGTATTGGTATTATTAGTAGTACCATCTCCAAAATCCCATGCATTAGTAACTACCCATCCAAAGCCATTGTGCTGAGTGGTATTAAAGAAATCAAATCTATTTGTAGATAACGGTTGTGAAGCTGCAGGTGTAATATTAAAACTTGCTACTGCAATACAAGGAGTACTTGAAATAGTGAAGGTTGCAGTAGCAGTATCTTTACATGTTCCAGTTAAATCACTAGCTACTAAACGAACATTATGTGAACCATTTGATAATCCAGTTATATCATAAGGAAAAGTAGTTTCAGCCGTAAAAGCAGCACCATCTAAACTTACATAATATAAACTTGCATTTGTACTCGCATTGTTTACGGATACTGATGTAGAACTAGGTAAAGAAGCAGCACCAATAGTAACTGCAGCATTAGGTGCAGTAGTTCCAGCTACTGAGGTAAAACTAATTTGTGTTGCATTTGCCGAACAACGCCCATCAGATGTTACAACTAAATCAACAGTTTCTGATGCAGCACCTGCATATAACCTACTTGCACTTGAACTAGTTGAGACAGAACCAGTACCTCCAGAGAATGTCCATGCATATGTTAAATTTACGCCTGTAGATGCATTGCTAAAGGTATATTCATTGCCGCAAGAACTTGGACCACTATTAATAATCGGCCCCACAGTTGGGTTAGAAGCAACATGAACTGTTTGAGGAGCTGAGGCAATACTTCCATTTATAGTTAATACTACAGAATAAGAGCCAGTAGCAGCATAGGTATGAGTAGGATTTGGTAAAGTAGATGTATTGCCATCACCAAAATCCCAAGAATAAGCAGTTGCACCTGTTGAAGTACTAGTAAACGCCACATCCAAATCATTACAATTATTAGGAGTATGGGTAAAAGAAGCACTTGTTGGAGCTGTAATGGTTACACTTTTAGAAATAGAATTTGAGCAGGCTCCAGTGCTTAATGTAGCAGTATAAGTAATTATATAAGTTCCAGGAGCTGAAAATGTTTTACCATATATATGTGTATTGGTAGATGTTGTTCCATCGCCAAAATCCCAATGATTGCCAGAAATCCATCCAAAACCATTCACTTGAGTGATATTAAAGAAGGTATAATTGTTACCTGCTAATAATTGAGTTGAGGATGGCAATATATCAAAGTTTGCCACAGCTGCGCATGGCACTGAAGTAATAATAAATGACTCACTTGCTGTATCTTTACAAGTTCCAGTTAAGTCGCTCGCCACCAAACGAATGGTATGAGAACCATCACTTAAACCTGTAATATCATAAGGGAAGGTTACTTGAGCTGTAAAAGGTGCTCCATCTAGTGAAACATAATATAAACTAGCATTGGTGCTTGTATTTGAAATTGATTTTGAAGTTGAACTTGGAACAGATGCAGCGCCTACACTTACGCCTGCAACAGGTGAATTTGTAGCGGCAACTGAAGTAAAGGAATACTGAGCTGCATTGGTTGAACATCTTCCGTCTGCGGTAACTGTTAAATCAACTGTTTGTGCTGTTGCACTTGCATAACTTCTATTTACCGAGGTTCCAGTTGTACCTGAGCCTGTACCTCCAGAGAAGGTCCAATTATAGGTTAAGTTAATTCCAGATGAACTATTAGTAAACGTATACTCATTACCACAGGCACTTGGACCAGTTGTGCTAATAGCACCAACAGTTGGGGCTGAGACTACATTTACAACTTGTGGAGTTGATAATGTTGTACCATTAATTTGTAAAGTAACAGTGTAAGAACCATCTGCTGTGTAAGTATGGGTAGGATTCTCAAGAGTTGATGAGTTACCATCACCAAAATCCCATAAATAAGAAGTAGAAGCCAATGAAGTATTAGTGAAAGTTACGTCTTTAGAACCACATGTGTTTGGTGTATAGCTAAAAGTAGATGCTAATGGATTTCCAACAGTTAAATCTAAATAAGCAGTATCAGTACATCCAGTACCTGTATAATTAATTAAATGTACTCTATAATTTCCATCGGCACTGTATACCTTAGGAATGAAAGTAGTATTAGTTGTAATCGTTCCATCTCCCCAATTCCATAATGATGAATCAATAAATGAAGGGTGACGGTTCATAGATGCATTATGAAATAAAAACGAATTTCCAACTAATGGCTGAACCAAAGCATCATCCATTCGGATAATTGCATCTGGACCATTTTTAATATCTTTAGTATTTGTTACAGAAGTAACACAACCCTCGTCAGATTTGGCAACCAAAGTTATACTTCTTCTAGTATTAGGGAAACCTGGGTCGAACCAATTCATTGTGTAGTTCACTGGGAATTCATGTTTTACATTATCAGCTGTAAATACTGTATCATTAGCTGAACCATCTCCGTACATCCATACATATCTTACAATTGAACCAGAAGGGATCGTTGATGTATTGGCAAATACAACTTTTCCATGGCAAAGTAATTGACCACCGTTTCCGTTGTTTGCTGTAACTCCGTATGGACCTTGTGCACCAACTACTGGTGTAGTAAAGCTTGGCACTGGGAATGGGTAAACAAATATTTCACGACTTGGATCTGCAATCCATGTAGGTTCATCGTGGCTCCAACAACCTTGATTGTTTTGAACACGTAAAGTATAATCAAATAAATCTGGGTTAGTAACTGCATTTACCACTGGAGAATATGTGGCCGAATTAGGAGAACCACCAATTGCAGCGCCATCTCTCCTCCATTGGAAAGTACTTATGCTTGTTGCACCAAAACCTGCAGTAGAAGCACTTGCATTAAAATTAACAGTTGCACCTGTACAAATATTGTAGTCGTTAGCAGTATTTCCAGAATTCTCTGTTGTTGTAAATAAAGCTGTTGGATGTTCAACTACAGTTACATTATTAGTGAATGAGGTAATACTTATACATCCTTTATTACTTGTTACTTGGACATTTACAGAGTAATTTCCGATAGAAGTATAGGTTAATATCTGATCAGTTCCAATTGGATTTAAGCCAACTGCTAAAGGAGCAACCCAAATATAAGTTGCAGAAGAAGCCCCTAAACCTGGAGTAGAAGTATTTGTTATCTCAAAAGAGTTTGAAGCTAAACACTGACTGGCGTCATTAAATGTGAAAGAAGGAACTGGTAAACCATGAACCAAAAACTCTCCATTCACATAAGTAATATCGTAATTTAATACATCTGCTCCACCTGCATTAGATGGCACAATACTGTATGGGGTTAGACTTGGAGTGGCACCTATTAAGCTAGCACTGCTAGAAATACTTGCAGTATTTACTTCATCTCCAGCAACTAAACCAGTTAATGTAAATTCAGTTCCATCAAAATTATAAACGGTATTAAAACACTTTTCTATATTGTTTGCAGTTAAGGTTAATGCCTTTGGAGTAATATTAA
>JAKRSG010000072.1 GCA_022402405.1 Bacteroidia bacterium
ATTTAGAATTTAAAAAAAAAGCCTGCTCAGTTATCTGAAGCAGGCTTTTTTTATTGAGTATAACAAAGCAACAAACCCTAGTAGTTCACCCCCTTCGTTCCTTTGTTCCTTTGTGTTTAACACCCTTTGTTCCTTAGTTCCTTTGTGTTACCAACTAAACTACTAATGCGCTTCCAACCAATTGTTACCGGTGCCTACTTCTGCCACAACAGGCGTGAGTAACTCCATGGCAGTTTCCATTTTATGAAGCACTAATTTTTTCAAGGTTTCCAGTTCATCCTTATGCGCATCAAACACCAATTCATCATGTACTTGTAATATCATTTTAGAATGCACAATTCCGTTAGCAGGATCTTTTAATGCCTTATGAATTTTAATCATGGCCAGCTTAATCATATCGGCTGCACTACCTTGGATGGGAGCATTTATGGCGTTTCGTTCTGCAAAACCACGCACCGTAAAGTTACCCGAATTAATATCGCGCAAGTACCTTCTTCTACCCATTAATGTTTCTACGTATCCATGTTCTTTGGCAAAATTTATGGTCGTATCCATGTATGTTTTAATGCCAGGATAGGCTTTAAAATAATCCTCTATAATTTGCGCAGCTTCTTTTCTGCCAATACCTAAATTCTGACTCAACCCAAACGCCGATTGTCCGTAAATAATACCAAAATTTACTGCTTTAGCACGCCTTCTTTCATCCGGAGTAACCTCTTCTATAGACTTGCCAAACACCTTGGCAGCCGTAGCCTGATGAATATCCTGCTTATTTTTAAAAGCTTCTATCATGGCCTCCTCTTTGGCTACCGAAGCAATAATTCTCAATTCAATTTGCGAATAATCTGCACTCAACAAAACATAATCCTCATTGCGCGGAATAAATGCTTTACGCACTTCCTTACCCTTATCGGTTTTAATAGGAATATTCTGTAAATTTGGATTGGTAGAACTTAATCGTCCGGTTGCAGCCACCGCCTGATTAAAAGAAGTATGCACCCTACCCGTTTGCTTATTTATCATGGTAGGCAAGGCATCTACATAGGTAGATTTTAGTTTTTGAAACTGCCTCACCAATAAAATCTTTTGCACTATTTCATGTTCCGATAATCCTTGCAGAACATCCTCACCTGTTTGGTACTGACCTGTCTTAGTTTTCTTAGCTTTTGGGTCTAATTTAAGATGATCAAACAACACCTCTCCCAATTGTTTTGGAGAAGAAATATTAAACGACATTCCAGCCAAAATAGTTATATCTTTTTCGAGCTGAACCAACTCCGTTTCTAGCTCTTTTGAATAGTCGTTTAAGAAAGATTCGTTTATGTTTATGCCTGCAATTTCCATATCGCTGAGAACATCTATCAAAGGAACCTCCATATCAAAAAATAATTTTTCGGCATCTCGTTCTTTGAGTTCGGGAGCTAATTTCTCTTTTAATTGGAGCGTTATATCTGCGTCTTCTGCAGCGTATTCTTTAATCTTATCAAGCGATACATCACGCATGCTTAGCTGGTTTTTACCCTTTTTGCCAATTAATTCTTCAATACTTACCGGCTCATAATTAAGATAAATTCCACTTAAATAATCCATACCATGACGCAAATCTGGCTCAATTAAATAATGCGCTAACATAGTATCAAATACAGGTCCGTTTAGCCTGAACCCATATCGTTTCAAAATATTTAAATCATACTTCACATTCTGACCAATCTTCACGATAGAATCACTAGTAAAAATAGGTTCAAAACGTTTTAAGATTACTTTACACTCCTCAAAATTTGTTGGAAACGGAATATAATATGCATGGTGCTTTTTATAGGCAAATGACAAGCCTACAATATCTGCTTCGGTGCTT
This sequence comes from Bacteroidia bacterium, assembly GCA_022402405.1. Lineage (GTDB taxonomy): Bacteria > Bacteroidota > Bacteroidia > UKL13-3 > UKL13-3 > B1. Next base: position 1,856 of record JAKRSG010000072.1, read on the forward strand.
TCTAACTGCGAGGTTTCGGTATCAAAACACACTTCTGTTTGCTGCAATAATATGGCTATTGCTGCTTGCATTTCTGCCTCTGTTTGCAACAATTCATATTGGTGCTCTGTATTGTTTATATTGTTCTTAGGTGTTGTAGATTCTTCAGACTCCTGCTCTAAGTTTACCTTTACTGGTGTAGCAACTGGCGTTGGAGTTTGTGCCCCTTGATTAAACAAATCGAAAGCGCCCGAAGCCTTTTGCGTTTGCGCAGCAGGAGCCGACTCCGCAGTCATTTGCGTTTCAGGAAACACCCGTTTGAGCAAGGTTTTAAACTCCAACTCTGCAAATAATTTTTCGGTAGCTTCTCTGTTCGGTGGGTCTAATATCAAATCGTGTTCATCAAATTCTATAGGCACATTAATATCAATGGTGGCAAGACGTTTCGATAAAAATGCTTGCTCGCGATTGTTCTCTACATTTTCTTTTTGCTTGCCTTTAAGTTCATGCGTATGCTCATATAAACCTTCCATGCTGCCATATTTCTGAACCAAAAGCTTCGCTGTTTTCTCTCCTACACCCGGCACACCCGGAATATTATCTACCGCATCTCCCCATAATCCTAATATATCGATTACTTGTTTTACATCCGTAATTTCCCACTTTTTTAGCACCTCGGGAACACCCATAATCTCGATATCGTTACCCATTCTGGCAGGCTTGTAGATGTAAATATTTTCTTCTACTAACTGCGCAAAATCTTTATCGGGCGTCATCATATAAACCGTAAAGCCCTCTTGTTTGGCTTTCTTTGCGAGAGTACCAATAATATCATCCGCTTCGTAGCCAGGCATAATAAGCAAAGGAATTTTAAGTGCTTTGGTTACTTCAAAAATATAAGGAAGAGCGCTAGAAATTCCTTCCGGCATCTCTTCCCTATGAGCTTTGTAGGCTTCAAATTCTATATGACGTGCTGTAGGTTCAGACGTATCAAATGACACACCAATATGAGTTGGCTTTTCTCTTTTAAGTAAATCTAAAATAGTGCTAACATATCCAAAGATAGCAGAGGTATTAAATCCGTAGCTAGTTACACGCGGGTTCTGACTAAAAGCAAAATAAGCACGATAAACAAGGGC
>JAKRSG010000073.1 GCA_022402405.1 Bacteroidia bacterium
TTGTGGAAGTGAGCTCAGATGGAAAAAAGTTTTATAGATTTCCTGCCTTTAGCGAAACAGATACAAGCATTCAAGTTGGAACATTTGGAAGTTTAAAAGCAGAGAAAATCCATAATTTAGCAGGTAAATATATAATGCCATATGGCGTACCATTTGACCTAGCAGATCTTAAAGACTCATTAGAAATCCCGGGAAAAACAACAGAAATAAAGTTTATACGATTAATTGATGTGATTGGTAGTATCCGTCCAGAATATGCTAGCAGAGATTTATTAGGCAGAATCATAAATGATCCTTGGCCAACGCCATTTCCTTCAGGTGGATTTGATTTGAGTGGTATTGGATTTATTCACACGAACATTTTGGGAAATACAAGTGAAATTAAAATAGGCGATAATAAATTGAATGTATATCCGAATCCGATAGCAGATAATTCTGTTTTGCATATTGAAAGCAAAATAGCTTTCGAAAAAATAATTATCACAGATAGTAACGGAAAATTTAAATTAGAAAAAACTGGTCTGAACCAAACGTTAATTGATTTAGAATTACAAGAATTACATACCGGAATATTCTTTGTTCAATTGGCACATGCAAACCAATCCATGAGTTTCTTTAAATTAATTAAACTATAAGTAGCACCTAGTAAATACTACTATTTTCAGGATTTCAATTTACCTCATAATTAATATTATGTTAAATAGAGATAAACAGCACTAAATTATAAATACTAAATTCTAAAGGTTAAATTTTAAAATATTGCACCTGAAATCTAGTTGGAAATTCTAAAATCTAACCGCTAAAGTTAAAACAAAAAAAAAATCCCCGACTAAGAATTTAGCCGAGGATTTTTTTAATGAATTAATCAAAGATTTTATTCGAAAGACTCTCTTTTCTTTTTGGTTTCCATCGTTTTCTTTTCATCTCCCAAGTTAGCATAAACTTGTTGGATGCTATAAAGAATATCTCTCATGTAACCATATTTTTCCTTTTTCTTTTCTGGAGTATCTTCGCCTTTTTGCTCGGCTAAAGCAAGCGCTTGGTTAAAATAATTAAGTGCCACATTCAAAATATCATCCTTTTGCTTTTTTAACGGATTGTATATTTTATCATATGCAGCGCCTTGAACTGAGTTTGGAATCGCATTCATCTTTTCTACGATTTCAGTAGTTTTATTGTTTGTTAAAGCACCTAAATTGAAGTAAGCATCGATATAATCTGGGTTTAATTCAACTACTTTTTTATAATCAGCTTCTGCTTTTGCAGCATACTCATTTACTCTACTACCTTGATCTTCGTATTCTTTCTGTAAATCTGCTGCATTCTTTAATAAGGCAGTTTTCTTAGCAGGAACTTTTTCTACTTGAGCTTTCTTTTTTGCATTTGTGGCTTGCTCTTTTAAACTCTTTCTTTTCTTATTTACATCATTAGAATAGTTATCGTATACACTTCCGCGTACAAATAATAACATAGGGTCATCTGGATTAATCTCGATAGCAGCATTTAATTTATCTACCAAAACATCTTGTTTACCCATGTTCATGTAAATATTTAATTCCTGATTAATTAAATCCTTTTCACTTGGGTATTTACTTCTTCCCTGCTCAATTACTTGAAGTGCGGTAGCCGTATCTTTTTCTTCTAAATAGATATTACCCATTTGCATATAAATTACTGGATCGTCGTAATTTAAATCCATCAACTTTTTAAGATAAATCTTCGATTTAGCATTATCGTTAGACTGCATAGAAGATAATGCCATATACAAATAGATATTCTTTTCAGATAGATTATTTTTCTTTAAATCGTCGTTTTTATCGTATGGAATAATGCTTAATACAACCTCAAAATACTTAATAGCCGATTTAAAATCTTTGTCCTGATAAGCAGAAATACCTTTATTAAACGACATAAAAGCACTATTTAATATGGCTTGATCTTTACAGTAATATTCGTAGCGCTTTTTTACATCGGTCTCAATACATCTCATACAGCCGTTATAAAACTTATCCGCTAAATCTGCATCCATGATGTTGGCATAAACAGGATTTCTATAAATGGTATCTAAGATGGATACATAATAAAACCATGCCTTTGGATCAGCTTTGGTTTCTGGATTTACAATAGCTAAATCAATTGCTTTCTTAGCGTCTTCAACTTCGCCATTTCTCAAGTAAATGGCAGCACTTTCTACATTACTTTTTTGTGCCATAGCTGTTAAGCTAATGGCACAAAAAGCAGTTAATATGATATTTTTAACATTCATTATTGAGTTGTTTTAAGTTTATTTTCTTTCGCTAGTAGCTACTTCTACTTCTTTGTAATCAACGATTTTATACCCAGACTTTTCTAATGGTGCTTTGATTTTATCTTTATCTCCCACTATTAAAATAGTCATTTTTTCTGGTTGAAGCACCTCTTTTGCAATAGCATTTATCTCTTCTTTGGTTAAATTGGTGATAATTGCGTTTTGCTGACGGATATAATCTTTTGGCAATTCATATTCTAATAATCTTGACAAGAAACTTGCCTTTTGGAAATTTGTTTCGTAACGCAAAGCATCACTTTGAGTGATAGATTTTTTCATAAAATCTAACTCATCGTCGTTGATACCAGTCTTTAAATAATTATCTAATTCATACATTATTTCTTTTAAAGCACTATCAGTAGCTGAAGTTCTTACCCCAGTAGCGATTTGATATACACCTTGCCTATCTCTATATCCACTATTAAATGAACGGATACCATATGTAAAACCTTTATCTTCTCTTAAGTTTAGGTTCAAACGGCTATTAAAACTTCCACCAAATGGATAATTCATGGCAGCTGTTTTGAAAAACTTACCATTCCAATCGTATTTCTGACCTAACATTCCAACTCTAATTTCAGATTGTGCCGCCTTATACTTATCTACTAACATTATTTGTTTGTTATTGCCACTAGCAGTGTTGGTAATATTTACAGCTG
>JAKRSG010000074.1 GCA_022402405.1 Bacteroidia bacterium
ATTTGGTGTTAAGCCACCTCCACCTAATAACAAACCAGACTGCCCAGCTAAGGATAATAAAGATCCTCCTATCCCCTTATCACTTTCATTAATGATAAAACTTACCCTAGCTTCATACTTTGGCTTTTTTAAGATGGCATATGATATACCTAAAGCTAAACCAATGATAAAAGGAATAATCAAAAATAATTTATTTCTTTTAAGGTATTGAAAATATGCTGTAATAGCAGCCTTTATTTCACTCATTTCTACTTCCATACCTTACTTAATTAACGTAGAAATTATAAACGCCATACTGGTTAAACTGGTGGCAATTGTTACTAATTCGATAGCAGAAATATTTTTCTTTTCGTCTTTTAACGGAATCACTATTTCGGCGCCGGGCTTTACTTTTGGATAAATCTTAAAAAACAAAAAGCTCTTGGTATCTTTGGCTGTACCATTTGCATAAACTATATACGAGCGTTTCTTTAGGGCTTTGGAACTAAATCCTCCTGCTCTAGAAACATAACTTCTGAAGCTGCTACCGTCTTCATAACGCAGCCTTACAGGATATAAAACTTGTCCGCTTACCAATACCGTTTGCTTCAAAAACGGAATCTCTAATACATCTCCATCACGCATGTACAAATCTTCTTTTGATCCCGGACGTTTCATTATTTTTTCGAGGTCGATACCCACAATATCCGATTCTCTCGACATCTCCTTTTCAATCTCCTCTCCTACTTTGGTAGTATCTTTACTCAACTTTTTAAGTGCATCCAATTTATTTTGCTTAACAATTAAATCTTGATACGTATTACCCTTTTTCCTAATCAAAATAGCTCCACCCGCAAAGCTCGAAGCTGTAAGTCCACCGCTTCTTTTAACAATATCCGAAATACGCTCATTGCCTTTAGCTAATACATATTTACCCGGGAACATTACCTCACCATTTACCTCCACTTGTATTTGTTCTTTGTAGCCCGGCACAGAAAAAATAGTTATGATATCAAATGGGTTCAGCTCATAATTATAATTAGGGTCTGTTTTCAATTCTTTGTTTATAGTAAAGGTTTGAACCTTGGCAATTTCACCATTGGCATTCATTTTATCTACATCAAAAGAACGCTTTGCCACTTGCACATTGGTTAATGATGCCGATTCTTTTAAGCCTCCAGCCAATATAATTAAATCCTCAATTTTCATATTATCGGCATAAGGATATTTCCCCGGCTTAATTACATCTCCATTAATCGTTAAATGATACTCCTCACGCATCTCAATTTTTGAAGCAATCGTAATTTTATCTTCTCTTCTCAACTCAATATCAGAGCCACTTTCGAGCAATTCTTTCAGGTTAACCGACAACATCTCTAAGGCATTATCATCCTTCACTCGCAACAAAGTAGCACGAGTTAAAAAGGCATCTTCTTTTAAGCCTTCAGCATTTTTTATGAGCGTTTTTAAGGTTTTGTTTTCTGTTATACTATACGTTCCTGGTCTAAAAACAGCCCCTTCAATTTGAACTCTATTTTCATACCTAGATAAAATACTATCTACCGCATATACATCCCCGTTTTGAGGTGCAAATGAAGCATACTTATCAGACGAAACATCCCAAACACTTCTCTGCGTGCCGGTATTTCTGGTTACTCTCATTCGTTTGCTATAAGCGTTCGGGCTGAACCCACCCGCATATTTCAACAAATGGCTTATGCTCTCTTTGGGCAATAACTCAAAAAAACCATCACGCTTCACAAAGCCTGTTAACTCTACTCGTATATCGTATGGTTCAACCTTAATAACATCTTGATCTTTTAAGGGAATATTCCCTTTAGCATTGCCATTGATAAGAAAATCATACATATCTATTTTGGCAAAAACCTTGTTCCCTCTAATCAGCTTTATATTTCTAAAAGAACCATTCATGGTTGGTCCGCCCGACAAATACAAAGCGTTGAAAACAGATGCCAAAGATGGCACAGAATAAGTCCCTGGCAATACCACTTCTCCTAATATGGTTACCTGAATATTTCTAATATTACCCAAGTTTACGGCTACTGAAGTTTCTCCGCTAGCAATTCTGGGATATATTTTGATAAGCTGTGTTCGTATTTTTTGCTGTGCTTGTTCTACTGTTAAGCCCAAAACTTGCACCGGACCTAAATTGGGGATGCGCAAATACCCCTCAGGACTAACCAACAACTTGTAGCTTTGCTCGGTAAAACCAAAGATATCAATTACCAATTCATCTTCCGGACCAATCTGATAATTTAAAGGAGTGGCCATTTTTAAATTAGGTTCAAAACTTAAACGAGGATTATTAAATAGTTCTGAACCAAATATTTTAGGCATTAATAATCTGAATGGATTTTCTTGATTTTCAAAGAATAATTCCTTGTTATCGGAGGTATTTCTTTTGGTGGTATTTGATTTGGATTTTGGGAGTTCAGTTTTGTCGTTAAATTCATTTAACTTCCCCACACGTGCAAGTATTTTTTGTATTTCTGCACTCGGCATGCCACGCTTTTGAAGTTCAAATTCTAGGTTAGCCAATTCGAATCCTTGAGCCAAATATCTATCTAAAAAACTTTTTAATTGTTGGTCGTTTAACTCATCTGACTTTATTGCCGATAAATTTTCTTGAGCACTTTTAGTCGATTGAGCCGAGGCTGTTGGACCCTGTATATTTAGTATTAAACAGATAAGAACAGCGCCTAATGCACTAAAAATCTGCTTATATATTGGTTTCCTGAGCGTTTCTTTCATGAATCAAATTTAGTATGAATGCTGGCAAATTAAGCTTTTCGATAAAAATTTCCTCAATTTTATCTAAAAGAGGCAACTTTTGAACGTATTTTACTTACTTAGCTTATATTCGTGCCGCTTCAACCGAAACCATAACAAACATTATCGAAGTAGAATCAAACACAATGACAAACATTTTTAGACCGCTTTTATACACCATATTGTTCTTACT
>JAKRSG010000075.1 GCA_022402405.1 Bacteroidia bacterium
ATCCCTGCCGAAGAGAAATCTTTTACCATCCAAACCAAACAAACCTGCTCCGATTGTTATTTTCCGCCAGTGGGCACGCATATAGATACTACTTTTATGGCAGATGATGGCTTAACGCATACTTTGGGCTTACCTAAAAAAATAAATTACCCTTATGGCAATTTAGAAATTAGCAATAGCACCAAAATAAATATGTGCGAAGGCGTGTATTTGCTTAATAAAGATAGCCTAATACTCAGTGGTCCGCCACAAAGCAAAGGTATGGCCATACCTTCTTGTTATGGCATAGATTCTATTGCACAAGGCAGCTATAATAGTATGTTGGTAGTTTCGCAAGGCAGCGCCTTGGTATTAGATGCAGGTAGCAAAACCTATGTAAAAAATGGAGGCGCTATTTATGTAAAACAAAATGGTAGTGCACAAAATGGCGGATAATTATCCGCCCGAACAGGCGGCAACAGCTATTGGCAAGACACCTGCATAGAAGATTCTATATTGGTAGATTTGGTTTTACCCGACCCTACCTGCGTTACGCCGCGCATTACACCCGATGATTTAACTTATTTCTTTAAGCCCAATAGTTTAAATAGAGTAAGCATTTCTGTTATAAACGAATGTGGCATTATACACGATACGCTGGCGTATATTTTTGTTTCTGATACCCCCAAAGTAAGAGTATCTGTGCCAGCAATGGCCTGCGAAGGTGTGGGTACAGCGTATATGCGGGTATTAAACAAACCAGCAGAACCCGTGCGTTATGCTTTTGAGTTAACAGAATATTTAGATTCTAGTAGTTATTATATCTCTATTTATAACCCATCTAAGGTGTATTCGTATAGCCAAACAGGCATTTTACCCGATACATTTTACTTTACAGATTATTATTTTAAAGGAGGCAGAAAGTATTTGGCTTCGCTTAGTGTAATAGGTGCTTGTGGTAGTGTAGATGTTTATGATACCATTCATATTCCTTCTGGGGTAGGCATTAGTTTAAGCAAGCCAAAAGCTTATGCTAGTCCCATAAATGGAGCCACCAGCATACAACTTAACGCCCATATTTCTATTGCCGATAGTTTTAGATGGGAGCCAACAACATGGCTTAATAGAACAGATACTACTGTGGTAATTAGTACGCCAGAGGATAGTATAGAATATTGGCTTATTGCCAAATATGGTTCTTGTATGGCTACCGATACTGTAAAAATAGTATACAACCGTGTGGCCAATGCAGGAGTTAGCGATACACTTTGTTTTACTACCGATAGCGTATTGCTGGGCAACTCATACGATATGAGTATATTTTTAGGTTGTTTGTATTACATAGGTGGAACAGAGTTTTATGATATGTATAAAACCTATACCTATTCCGACCCAGGATATTTTAGGTATTTTACTCATTTTATGATGCACCTAGAAAGAATAAATGACTGGTCTAATTGCGGAGCCATATTTTTAGATAACTTTAAACACCAAGTGTACCGCCGCCAAATAATGAATGCGCCGTGGTTTAAAGAGTACTATCTTAACTTTATGCAAATGACAGATCCAGACATGGCCGCTTTTGACTTATTTGTAACTGGCATTAATGGTAATAGTGAGTGGCAAAACAACTTAGATGCCCAAGGCGACTGGGGTAGTCACCAAATGTGTACAGAAGCCATGTTTGAGGCATACAATGCCTTTTTAGGAGCGCATTTAGCAGAAGTATCATGTACTTGGTCTAAGGTAGAAAATGAAGAAATAGTTCCTATCTCCCATGGCGATGAATGGTTTGTTTTGGCTGATAAATTGGAGCAAAGCACCTTATACATTCAACAAGTAAAAACCCTAGCGGTCATACAGTAAGTAATGCCCAAAAACGCACTATCAAAAATGAAGGTATCCAATTAAGCAACGCACCTAATCCATTTTTAGGTTCAACCCAAATACAATGGCGGATAATAACCCGCCACGACATCCAAACCTACCAACAGGCTCGGTTAATAATAACCGATGTAATGGGCAAAACCATATATACCCAAAACCTAACAAAACCCATTGGCAGCATTGAGTTTGATGCCACACAACTGCCAGCTGGCATTTATTATTACAGCATACAATTGGACGAACAAACAAGGCAAACGAAAATGATGTTGGTATTGTAGTGGCGGAAATTTTTCTTCCCCTACAATACTGCATTTCCTCTACTGCTTGTCAAAAAATTGTCACAATGCCAGTTATTGATTTTTGTCACAATTTAATGTGGGGCAATTAAATTTTCTTTGCAGGCTATTTAGTCTTACTGTGCACGTAACAAAAAGGTATTTATTAAGTCATGAGCCGCTCATTTATAGCGTGTTTTTGCTTTGTGCCTTGAGTTGTTTAAGCCTTTCTGCACAAAGGCTAGATTCTCTTCAAAGCTTAGAAGAAATGGTAGTTACCGGCCAGTATGAGGCTAATAGCCTTTCTAAGTCGGTTTTAAAAGTTAAAGTAATAGACGCCAAACGCATAGAATCGCAGGGTGCTTTTTCGTTGCATCAAGTTTTGGTAAATGAGTTAAATGTTAGAGTAATGCAAGACCCTGTTTTAGGAAGCAATATTCAGCTTCAGGGTGTAGGCGGTAACAATATAAAAATCTTAATAGACGGGGTGCCAGTAATTGGCAGAGAGAGCGGTGGCATAGATTTATCACAAATTAATTTGCATTCGGTAGAGAGAATAGAATTAGTAGAGGGGCCAATGAGCGTTAACTTTGGCACCGATGCCTTGGGTGGCGTAATAAACATCATTACAAAAAAGCAAAAAGCGAACACTAAAACCGCTCGTGTGGGTGCTTATTATGAGAGTATCGGACAAGCAAATGCAGATATGGCAATTGGTTCAGCCAGTGGTAAAAACAGTATTTTGCTTATGGGTAACAGAAATTTCTTTGGTGGTTATAGTGAGGATAACTCGAGTAGAAACAAGCTATGGAAGCCTAGAACTCAATATAATGCAGAGCTAAGTTATACCCGTTTTATTGATAAAGGTTCTTTTAGATTTACTAACCAATTTTTTACTGAGGGCTTAATTGATAGAGGCGTGCCAAATGTAGACTGGACGCAGGCTTCGGCAATTGATAAGCACTTTAGAACTACACGATACACTTCTAGTTTTTTCTACGATAAAAAGCATGATGGTAAGAGAAATATTAATGTAATTGCTGCTTATAATGGATATTTAAGAAGGTATAATACTTATGTAAAAGACTTGGTTTCTTTAGAAGAAAACCTGGTTCCGGTAAGCTATGAACACGATACAAACTGGTTTCATCAGGTAATGAGTAGAGGTACTTATGCCAATGTGGCTTTCTCAAAAAAGATGAGTTATCAATTGGGTTACGAGTTTAATCATGAATACTCTTCTGGCTCTAGAGTGGGCGGTAATGCTGTAAATATGGGAGATTATAACCTCTTTACCAGTGCAGAATTAAAGCCTTTAAAAAGGTTGTTGTTACGACCAGCTTTACGGGTAATTTATCATACCAAATACCAAGCGCCTGTAGTTCCTAGTATTAATTTTAAATATGATTTTACCGAAGATTTAGTGTTAAGAGGCTCGTACGCTCGCGGGTTTAGAGCGCCAAGTTTAAAAGAATTGCATCTTCAATTTGTAGATGCCGCCCACAACATACGTGGTAATACCAATCTTAGCGCCGAAACCTCGGATAATTTTCAACTTGGATTTACCTACACCCACAAATGGTTTAATAAACTCATTCGGTTCGAACCAAACCTATTTTATAACCATATAAAAGATATGATTGATTTAGCAAGAGTGGGAGCGGGTAATGAGGCCCTGTTTCAGTATGTTAATATCAATAATTTTACGAGTTTAGGAGCAGCCTGTAATTTGGAGTACAGAACTCAAGCTTATTTTGCTTCTTTGGGTTATTCTTTGACCGGCAGGAAAAATGAACTTCAAAATTTTACTGGTACGGATGCCTTTTTTTACGCTCACGAATGGCGTTTAAATGCTGGTTATAATTGGGTTAAACAAAACCTTAGTTTAAATTATTTTTGTAAACTAAATGGCAGAATGCAAATCTATCAATACAATACTTTGCAAAATGATGTTTCTTTAAACTACATAGATGCTTTTGCTTTAATGGATGTAACTATGAGTAAATCGTTTTATAAAAACCGATTATCTATAACTACGGGACTAAAAAATATTTTGAATGTAATAAATGTAAATGCTAGTTTAATTGGTGGAGTGCACTCTACTGGCTCGGGTATGGCCGCAGCTGGCATGGGAAGAACAGGTTTTATAGGTGTAAAATATAACTTTTTGTAAATGATAAATAGATTACTGTATACAGCTTTATTTGGATTAACTTTATTGTTTTTGGCTTCTTGTGAAAAGCCAGAAACGCCTTATAAATTGCCTCCTAGGCCAGATAATCCGCCTAGAATGTTGCAGGTAGATTTGGGCGATAATTACGAGCAGCAATCGTTTATAAACATTATAGATTCGCAGTTTCTAAAAGCCGTTGTAAATATTAATACGTGGGACTTATCTTTTGATTGTAAGCCCGATGCACATCGAGTATTAATGAATGATGGTAAGGGGGTTTTGGTAGGTATTATGAAATCGGATAGTTTCATCCACGACCTTAAGCCAAGAGATGTGCGTTTTAAGTGGGATGCGGCTTCGGGTGGCGATTCTATTGTAATTAAAAATTGGTTCGACCCAACTATTTATGGTAAAGAAATATATGTAATTGATAGGGGTGTGGCCGCGGCAGCTTCTGGTAAAAGATATTTTCAGTTTAGAATGGTTAAGGGTTTAAGCACCCATTTTGCTATTGAAATTGCCTCTATGAATGGAGCGTTTTTGAAGCGTGTAGAAATGGTGAAAGACCCCAACAAAAACAAGATATATTTTAGTTTCGATAACCTGGAGAGTCTCAATTTTGAACCCAATAATACCGATTGGCACTTCTGTTTTTTACCTACTCGATGGATATATTATGAATATAATCCGCCTTTACTTTATATAGTTACAGGAATTCATATCAATCCTAATTTGGTGTCTGTGGCTATTGATAGCTCTATGACTTATGAGTCTATTACTACTAAAGATGTTATTGGCTTAAGCTATGAAGAGCGCAGAGATGTGCTTGGCTTTGAATGGAAAATTTACGATTTTAATCAGGGTAGGTACTTGAGCAGAAAGTATGTAAATTACATTTTTAAAATGAAAGGTTCTAATGCCACCTATTATAAATTGCGCTTCTTAGATTTTTATAGTAAGCAAGGCGTAAAAGGCGTTCCACGATTTGAAGTTTCGGAAATAAAATAAAATAGATATGACTCACTCAAAATTACATTTAGTTTTCTCTTTTCTTTTGTTAGTTTTCTTGATTGTTAAACCAGAAGAAATGTTGGCTCAGACCGAACCAGAGACACATTTAAAAAATTTGAAACAGCTAACCTTTGGTGGCGATAATGCTGAGGCTTATTGGAGCTTTGATAATAAGAAATTATGCTTTCAAAGTAATTATAAGAAGTGGGGTGTAAGTTGCGATCAAATTTATATGTTAGATATAAATGCTAAGTTAGATACTACTAAAGCTCCGCAATTAATAAGCACAGGAAAGGGTAGAACTACGTGTAGTTATTATATGCCCGATAACAAACATATTTTATACGCCTCTACGCATTTAGGAAACCAAAATTGTCCGCCAGAACCGCCACCTAGCAAGCGCTATTTATGGGCTATTTATCCAGATTTCGACATTTTTGTGGCCGATGAAAAGGGCAAAATTGTAAAGCAGTTAACTTCAGAACCGGGCTACGATGCAGAAGCTACTGTTAGTCCGAAAGGGGATAAAATTGTATTTACCAGCACCCGCAATGGCGACTTAGACTTATACATCATGGATATTGATGGAAAGAATGTTAAGCAAATTACCTTTGGATTGGGGTATGATGGCGGGGCTTTTTTCTCGCCAGATGGAAAGAAATTGGTATTTAGAGCTTCTCGTCCGCAAACAGAAGAAGAGATAAAAGATTATAAAGAGTTACTTGCTCAAGGATTGGTAGCGCCAACCAATATGGAAATTTACACCTGCAATATTGATGGTAGCGATTTAAAGAAAATTACTAATTTGGGTAAGGCTAATTGGGCTCCGTTTTATCATCCTTCTGGCAAGAAGATTATTTTTAGTTCCAATCATCATAGTGAGCGTGGCTACGATTTTCAGTTGTACATGATAAACGAAGATGGCAGCGGACTAAAGAAAATTACTTCACAAAGTTTGTTTAATGCTTTCCCAATGTTTTCGCCAGATGGCAAGAAGTTGGTTTTCTCGAGTAATCGCAACAACGGTGGCACCAGAGATACTAATTTGTTTATAGCAGATTGGGTAGATTAAGCTTTCTTAATCACATCCCAACTATGGTCGCCTAGGAGTTTTACGGAGGCAACAAAATTTCCTGGCGACTTACTTCTTCCCCATTCTGTGGGGCCAATGATAGACAATTTAAAGTGATCGTCTTTTTCGTATAAATGGTAAACCTGACCAATTACAGGCTGGAAACGCATGTCGGAGGCATAGATATTTTCTGAGACCTTAAGTCTGCTTTCAATTTCTCGCACTTGTTCCATAATTAAATCGGCCTGTTTTTTAAGCAAAGCCATTTCTTGGTTGGCATAATGGTGCATGGCCTCCACGGCGTTTGCCCTTATTTTGCCCTTATCTACAGCCTTAATTACGGGCGATCCAACGCTTAAAGGTATAGGCGATAAGTTTGCCGGACCAATATAACTTCCGTCTTCGTTAACTAAATTCTTTTCTTCGGTCATTTTTTATTTAACCCTTTTGTGTTCTCATTGTTTTGGCTGAACCAAAAATAGGTACTTCACTTTATATTTAGAATGCCTTTTTTAATAACTAATAATAAAAAAAAGATTTTTAATAACCCAATACTGCCCTGAACCAAATATTGAGTTATCAAAAATCTTTTATAGTTTCAATACACCTATTTATCGCGGATAATTAAGGTTGTTTTATTTATTGTTTAATAATTTTATGTATCATTACATCGCCTGTATCTGAAACTACTTGTAAATGGTAAATACCAGCAGTAAGTTCTTTCAAATCAATAGTTAATTCATTTTCAAATGTTGCTTCAAAACAAATTTTACCTGTAATATCTAATATAATCGTTTTTACTTTTCTTTTGTCAGATGTTAGAACATGCAGAACGTCGTTTGTGGGGTTAGGAAAAACTTGTAATTTAGATTTTAAATATTCAAGATTACCAACAGAATTATATATGTAGCAGTCAGATGTATCAGTACAATTATTCCAATTAATTACTACTGCATATTCCCCATTTTCAGTTGGTTTATAACTTTGGCTATTTGCGCCAGATATTGGAGTTTTTCCTATGTTACATTTTAACCATTGGTAGTTTGCGTTGCCTTGGGCAGAAAGAAAAATGCCAGCATCTAACGTTACAGACTTATTAATCTTGTTTACTTCTAAGTAATGTACAATTAAACTATCACATCCAAAGGATGAAATAAGATTTATAGTATCTATTCTATTAGTTTGAGCAAGAATATTCTGACCATTTGGGAGTGTTATTATTTCGCCAAAGCAAGCAGGTTTATAAATTTGTAATGGAATAATAGATGGCTTTATTAGGGTTATTTCAAAAATAGTATCACATCCAATAGAATATGAGATGGTATCCCTGTAGGTACCCTCTATGAAATAATTTTTTCCATTAAAGGAAAATGGAATATTACCACAAATGACACCATTTATTCCTTTATATTCATAGCATTTTGATGATTTATTTGTTGTAACGTGCCCATATAGTCCTGTACTTGTTCCAGCTAATAATTCATCATAATATAAAAAGTTAATTTGAGTACCAACTGGATAGGAATGTCCCAATGTCCAACTACTAGTCCCCCAAATATACATGTATATATCAGCTTCAACAGCACAAAAAACAGTGTCACCACCCAATGCAATAGCTTTACCTTTTTTACCTAAAACAAAAGGGAATCCAGAGGTTGTCATTGGAGTCCATTTATTAGTACCACTTATTATTTTATAATAGGCAATAGGGTGATTACTGCCAGCATCTGTTCCTGTTAAGTAAATCGTATCTTTTGTTGAACTTACTAAAACGTCTTCGATGCTTGCTACAATGATTGAACCTGTAGAAGTATGTGTGCTATTCATATTTTGTGAACCAATCCAGCTACTTCCACTTTTTAATACTTTATATACACTTCTTCCAATAGGGTTTTTTAAGTCGAATGCCACCGTAACATAAGCAAGAGTATCAGTACCTTCAATATTAAAAGCAATGTCGGTAACATCTACATCTTGACCACTACTACTTGCTTCTAGTCGAATTTGGTTCCATGAGTTTCCTCCATTTGAAGAGAAAAATAATCCCCCTTTGGCCGAATCTTGAACACTAAAACCAGCAAATATGATGTTTTCGTCAAAGTAGGCTATTTCTATGGCAGTTGCAATAGTTCCAACAGAAGGGAAAAAATAAGGGCTAAATTCTGGAGAAAAGCTTTGATTCCAGCTTGTACCTCCATTGTTTGTTTTGTATATTCTTAAATTTCCAACATAAACGGTATTGGTATCCGATTGCTTCATGGCAACAGAATAATATGGAGAGCCATCACCATTTGGCCAGAATGGGCTACTCCAGATGGGCCCTGTTTTATAATTACTTACCTTTCTTATACCTGCTTTTGAGGCAATCCAAGCCGTTTGTTTGTCGTTTGTCATGTCAAAATCTTGCACTTGAACGGCTTCCAAACCTTCAGATAAATCAAACGAATTACTACCTCTATTAAGAGATGCGGCAATACCTAAATCGGAGGTAAAGTACACAACATTAGTGTCATTTGGATCGCTAAACACTTCACCATCATTTGGGTTAGTAGTTTTCCCCAAACTTCCAAATTCTTGCCAATTTAAACCTGCATTGGTCGAATATCCATCTGAAAAATAGGTAAAATAGGAACTAGCACTACCTGCAAATGCAAAATTTCCACCAGAAACACCATTTGTAGTATTAGGGAAGTTGACATTGAACCAAGTTACTTCGTTGTCGGTATATCTATATGTTTTCTCAGGTGCACCAGGAGATTTATGTCCTCCCATAAACAATCTTCCAGCCGGGCTAATACCTATAGATGAGTATTGATTTCCAGAGGGCAGTGAGCCCAATCCAATATTAGAAATTACGGTTGTATTGTTTAAATTATAAAAAGGGTGATTTGATTTAGATAACATTGGGGAGGGACCAAATTTTTGGAAAAGATAAACTTGTTGGCTTACAGGATGTATAACAATTTGATTTACAAATAATGTGAGCATTTTTGGTGCAGCTGTATTTTTTATAAAAGTACCGTTGGCATCAATTCTACCCCAAATTAATTGATTGCCTTTAACATATATGAGAACAGAGTCTTTTACACATAAGGCATTTACCATATTACTATCAATTTGTTTATGCACGCTACTATCTGGATGAAATGAGAATAAACCTTTATTGTTTATTCCATATAAAGTACCACTTAATTTATGAACCTGTAATTGCTGAAATGTGCCACCTAAATTATCATCGGAATCCGCACTTGGAACCTTTTTCCAACTTGTAAACTGAAAAGCACTTCCGCTTGGGTTGTATATATCTGAATAAAAAATTGAGTTCGCACTTTCAGTTGATATAAATAATCTGGTTGTATCTGAAGTTTTACTATATCCATTTATGGATAAAATTCTGCCTCCCCAAACATTTTCAACTTTAGGAGCACTTAGTTGAGCTCCAACTTTTAAAGATAATAATTGCATACTTACCCAAAATAGGGTTTTTACGCTGTGTGTAAAATTGTTTTTCATATCATAAATTTTTGAACAAAATTATCCCAATACTTAATTTGGGTTGTCATTATTTATGATGAATTTAGCTAGAAACTAGAATTAATTGGCATTGAAAATCAGAAATTTGAATGTTATTTGAGGATTCATAATTTGTCATTACATGGTTTTTACTCTTGATTATTTATTACAATAAGTTTTGCAAATAATATGTATTCTGATTGTCTTGAGCACTTTTTAGTCGAATATAATATGTGCCATCTTTCAAATTATTCAATACAATAGTAGGGTTCAGGGCAGGTGTAATTTTTTCAAATTGTTTCAGCACCCCATAAATGTCGTATATTTCTAAATAACAAACCTCTTGGTTAATTCCATTAACCTGTATACTCATTTTAGCGGGATTTGGAAAAACTTGAGTGCTTTTAGAATTTATTAGTCCAATTCCATTTGCTTGAATAAAAAAGCAATCAGAAGTGTCTATGCATAATGCTTTGGTAACTTTAACGGCATAATTGCCAGATTGATTTGGGATAAATATTCTGTTTTGTGCTCCTGCAACTGGGGCAAAATTGTTATTGCAATCAAGCCATTGATATGAGCTTGCCCCAGTTTCATTTGAAAAAAGTGTGTCTGATTTTACAAAAATGGAAACATCTGGTCGATTTACAATTAACGTTATTGTAACGATGCTATCACAACCACCTTTGTTTTTATATAGAAATTGGAAGCTACCAGATGTATCAATTTTCGTAGAATCTGGTAAGGTATAAAATTCGTTGTTACAAATGGATGGATTGTAATTTGTAATAAATGGTCTGCAATTAATGCTTGAGCCAAAATGACCAAACAAACCAACCCCGGTGCCGGCAAGTAGGTCATCGTAATATAAAAAGTTTATACTAGAACCCTTCGGATATTTATATGCTCTGAACCAAATACTATCTTGAAGTGGATATGATAATAATGTTTCATTTGCAGCGGCATATAAGGTATCTTTACCTAAAGCAATTTTCACATTTCCACCTTGATAATTTTGAAAACCAGCCATTTTCATCCTTTGCCATTTGCCAATTCCATTTAATAATTTATAAAATACAAAATGTTGAGCTATGCCACTGCTGTAATCCGTGCCAGCTGCATAGAGAGTATCGGCCCCAATATTAAGCTCAAGGTCGTCTAAACTGGCAATTATTGTGTTATTTTCTTGGGTATTACTTGCGTCCATATTAGGGTTTACCAACCAATTTGAACCCCGTTTAACTATCCTAAAAACACCACTAAATAAGGTATTGGTTGGATGTTTTTCTAAGGCTAAATAGGCTATGGTGTCATTTCCTTCTTTTACAATGGAAATGTCGTGTATGTTTATATCTTGCCCAATACTTGTGGAGGCAATTGGAAGTTGAGTCCAATTTAAACCTGCATTTATAGAATAAAATAAGCCTCCTTTATTTGGTGTTTGACCTATATAAGAAACTAAAATAAGGTTGGTATCAAAAGAGCAAACAGCTATTTTACTGGTTCTTAGATTGAAAGATGGGAAATTAAAAGGGGCATCTTCTGGAGAAAAAACTTTGTTCCATTGCCTGCCACTTGTATTTGATTTATATATTCTAATATTTCCAACCAAAACCCTATTAGTATCGTTGTTAATCATAGAAACTGTGTAATAGGGTGATCCATCACCATTTGGAAACATGGCATTAGACCAACTTTTTTGTGTTGATTGATAATTGGTGTTTTTTCTAATACCAGCTTTTGACGCGATCCAAGCACCAGATTTAGATACATTCATATCTATCCCATTTATTTGTAATGCCTCTATCCCCTTGTTAATGTCAATCACAGAATCTCCAAAATTGGATGAAGCACCGAGACCTGCATCAGTATTTAAAAACAAACAATTGTGGGCAATTGGAGAAATAAATACATATCCATCATTTGGGTGAGTTTCAAAATAAATATTCCCAATAGGTTTCCAATTTATGCCTTTATTGAAAGAACTTGCAGTAGAAAAATAAATATTATAGTTACTTGATGTTCCTGAAAATGAGAATTTTTTTTCTGATCGGCCAGCCACTCCTGTATTTATAAAGGTCCATGTTAACTCATTATCAGTAAATAATATTTTCTTTTCTGCAGCATTAGCCCCTCCAATAAATATCCTACCATCTAACCCAATGCCAATAGCCTCCCATATTACCCCTGGCCAAGTTCCAGTTATAGAAATAGGGTTAAAGTTACTCAATGAATTAAGGGCATAAAATGCATCACTAGATTTATATAACATAGGTATAGGTCCTCCAACTAATACATATATAAAGTGATTGATTGGATGGATAAACATAGAAATAGATTGATTTAAACCAGGGAAATTAAAGTTTGGAATGCTTGAATTTACAAATTCACCCAACCTAATTTTTTTATTTTTTAAAGTATTTCCTTGAAAAAAGAACAAAATTGAATCTTTCAAGTAAATATTTTGCGTGCCAAAATTCTCAATCTTTTTAGCATCTTCAGCATTTTCTGTGGTATAAAATAAACCATTTTGGTGACTAAAAATTAAATATTTATTGATAGTATCAAATGCTAAAGATTGAATGCTTGATCCAAACCCTTTGCTAGAATTTAAGGATGGTAACACCTCAAAACTATCTATTTTTAAATCGTTTAAAGTGGTCTTAATTTTTGCTTTAAAAATGGAATTCGGACTTTCAGTGGAAACAAAAAGCATAATCGAATCTGCGCTTATTGAATAGCCATTTATATCTAAAATTCTTCCCCCAAATAAACCTTCTGTTTTAGGTGGCGATAATTGTCCTAAGGTTACTTTTGTAATTAATGTGAAAACAAAAAGTTGAATCAAACGGCTCATGATTATAAATTTTATACGCAAATGTATTAGATAATCTGAATTTATTCACCTGTTAAATTATATTTATTTAACAAAGAAACTGCCTCTAATCTGTTGTTAACAAGAAGTTTATCGTAAATTCTCCGGGTATGAGTTCTTACTGTATTAATACTTACGAAAATCTTTTCGGAAATTTCTTTATCGGTTAATCCCTCCGCAATAAATAATAATACTTCAAATTCTCTTTTAGATAGAAGAACTTTATCTCCGGGCAATTTTTCCTTACTTCCGCTATACTTTTGATTTAAATCTTGCAATTCCTTCTCGGTTGAAATAAGTAAATCTTTTAAATTATGATTTTCGGTTTTTAGTGATTCAATTTGTTTAGATATAGATACAATGTTTTGTTCTAAAACCAATTGTTTGCTTTTGTTTTTTTGGATCAGCCAAATTAAAAATACAGCAAAAAGGAGACTGAATAACAATAGAAGTATTAACCTAGTTCGATTATCTTCCAGTTTATTGAGTTGTTGATCTTTGACCTTAAGTTGATTTTCTTTTTTAGAAACTTCAAATTTTTTGTCAATTTCGATGCTTTTTAAGTTTTCTGCCACATTAATTACATCTTCTTTATATGTATCGTATAGTTTTCTATAGGCTAATGCCTCTTTCGTATTGCCAGTTTCTTCAAATATGCTACTTAAATTTTTAGCGATTATTATTTTAAAGTTTTTCTCATCAGAATAGTCAGCCAATTCTATTGCTTTTTTAAAATAATTTATAGCTAATTGGTTTTTCTTTTGTTGATAATAAAGATTACCTAAGTTATTATATACGGCAGATAAACTTCTTTTATCCCCTAATTTTTCAAATATGGAAATGGATTTTTGGTAGTTATTTGCTGCTTGCTTAAAGTCTAATAATCGAGTAAACACATCACCTAAATTTACCAGTTGTTGGGCATATTCTTTCTGAATATTTAAGGTAAAATAGGTTTGAGCCGACTCTTTAAAATAATTAAGCGCCTTGTTGTATTCGTTTTTTTTGGAGGCAACAATTCCTAATCCATTTAATGCTTGTGCGATGCATTCTTTGTCGTTTAGTTCCTTCGCAATTTTTTCGGCAATTAAAAATTGCTCCTCAGCTATAACATAATTTTTTTTCAATAAATAACATGCAGCTAAATTGCTATAAGTTCTTGAAAGAAATAATTTATCATCAAGTAGTTCATATAAACTTAAGGCTTCATGATGGTATGTAATTGCCTGACCAAAATCTCCGCTATGTTTACTTATCATTCCCAAATTATTAAAAGCATTAGCCTTTAATCTTGAGCTATTACTCCAACTTATTGCTAATAAGTAATTTTCTGCAGCTAAATCACTTTTTCCAGCCATATAATAATCTACTCCTAAGCGATTATAATTTTTACTAATTTCTACACTATCTCCGCTAGGAATTAAATGACTTATGGCTTTTTTGTTATACCATGTTGCACTATCAATATTATTTTTAAGGTAATGGAATAAGCCAAGATTACTTAGAGCAACTCCTGCTCCTTTTGAATATCCAATTTTAGTCGATTCTTCTAAGGATTTCCTAACTAATAAAAAGGATTCTTCTAAATTTATGTCTTTTAGTTGAAGTGATAGCGCGTTTTGAATATTGATTTTTTCTTCCATGCTGTTCGTAAACAACAAGGCTTTTCTTAAGCTATCTATTCGTTCTTGGCAAAATAACCCAAAACTAATTAAGGTAATAAAAAATATTACGAGTCCAATTTTTTTCATTTCTATTTAGCGAATGTATAATTTTTTCTCATTATCGAACGCCTTTATATACGCCAAAATAGAATTCAAAATCTACTTTTTAATATAGAACACCAAAATTTCATAGTATTAACATTGTTTTTTTGTAGGCCAATTAACATGAGCCAACTTTTCTCGAATTATATAAAGGTTTTTATTTTATGTTTGCTAGATATAAACTTTTTAACTTTTTCTTGGTTAAATTTAGTTATTGTATTGTGATAATTTATCTTTGAAACATGAATGTTAGCGTAGAAATTGATGATAATTCGGGGTTTTGTTTCGGTGTAGTATTCGCCATTCAAATGGCCGAAGATATTTTAAATGAAGAAGGTCATTTATATTGTTTAGGCGATATTGTGCATAACGACGAGGAGGTAGCTAGGCTCAAACAGAAAGGTCTCGAAATTATAGACCATGATAAGTTTAACAGCTTAACAAATGCCAAGGTTCTAATACGTGCCCACGGAGAACCACCAGAAACGTACAAAAAAGCATTAGATAATAACATAGAATTGGTTGATGCTAGTTGTCCGGTTGTGTTAAAATTACAACATCGCGTAAGAGAAGCACACAACAAAGACGAAAAAATTCTCATCTACGGAAAACATGGTCATGCCGAGGTTAAAGGCCTAGTGGGCCAAACCAACGGAGAAGCCATTGTGGTAGAAACATTTGATGAACTAGAAAAGCACGAATTACCAAAGAAAATTCAGTTGTACAGTCAGACCACCAAGCGCACTAAAAATCTATATGCCCTGAAAGATAAACTGGAGGCACAAGGCATAGAGGTAAACTTTAACGATACCTTGTGCAGACAAGTAAGTAACCGCGATATACAGCTGCGAGATTTTGCTAAAAAGTTTGATAAAATAGTGTTTGTGGCAGGCTTAAAATCTTCTAACGGAAAAGTATTATTTGATGTGTGCAAAGACAATAACCCGAATACATTTTTTGTAAGCAGCAAAGACGAAATAAAGGCAGATTGGTTTGCAGAAAACGACAGAATTGGCATATGTGGAGCTACTTCTACGCCTCAATGGCAAATGGAAGAGGTTCGTAATCATATATTGGCAATTTAAGTGCATTTTTTACTTTGTTTTTAATCCCATTTTTAGTTATTTCCGAATTCAAATTAGCTTTAATCACATGAAAAAATATTTCTATACCATCCTTGGATTAGCATTTATAGGCATCTTAACATACAGCTTCTCTGAAACCAAGTTTAAATCAAAAGAAGTTTCAACAAGCACGGCGGCTACAAATTTTCATCAATTAAGCATTGCCAGCATTGATGGAAAATCTACCTTAAACATGAAAGATTTTAAAGGTAAATACGTGCTATGTGTTAACGTAGCAAGCGAGTGCGGGTACACCAAACAATATGGTGCCTTGCAACAGTTGTTTGATGCATACAAAGATAAGTTAGTGGTGGTAGGTTTTCCATGCAATCAGTTTATGGGTCAAGAACCAGGAACAGCCGAAGAAATCCAAACATTCTGCAAAAAGAACTACGGAGTTAACTTTCCACTCACACAAAAAATTGATGTTAAAGGAAGTGCTCAGCATCCAATTTATGCTTGGTTAACGCAGAAAAGTCTAAACGGTAAAGAAGACGTAAGCATCAAATGGAACTTCAATAAAATTCTTATCGATCCAAACGGAAATTGGGTTAAATATTATCCATCTGGTGTAGATCCATTAAGTAAAGAAATTACAGACCTTTTAAAATAAGGCTGTAAAATTTTTCTCCAAACAACTTTGTAATCGTTTAACTGCCGCTTGTGGCATGGTTTTTTAGGTGTACATTCTAATGAATGTTTTTTCTAAAAATTCAATTTACTATAATCGCTTTTTATTATTCTCTTTTCTATTCTGTCTGAACCAAAGCTTATATGCACAGGTTATTAAAGAGAATATTGAGCAGCTAAAAAATGCACCTCTTATAAAAGAGGCTATGTCTGATGATACCAGCGGCGCTCCAAAATTCTTGGTTTATCCTACTTTAGCTTTTACTCCCGAAACTAAATGGGAATTTGGCTTGGTTAACTTGTGGCTCTTTCATGCCAAACGCAATTATCAAAATCGCTTAAACGAGGTAAATACTTTTACTTTTTACACGCAACAAAGGCAGTATGGCATTTGGGTAGACCATGCCATTTATTCAGATAAAAACGATTGGTTCTTTCTCGGCAGAGGCCGATTTCAATATTTTCCAATCAAATATTATGGCATTGGAACTGATGCTCCAAGTCAATACCAGGTAGTAAGTAATGCCAACCTTCAAATTCGCGAGCGTGTGCTTCGTAAAGTAAAAGAGAACTTCTATATCGGATTAGAATTCGATCATCATAGAATATTCGATGTATCTTTTGATGCACCATCAAACTATGATTTCCCATTAGGTGCAGGTGGTTCTGCCAATACTGCCTTGGGAGTAGGTTTGGTTTACGACGATAGAAAAAACGTGCTGAATGTTAGAAATGGTATGTTTGCAGAATTAGCCTATTTGCAATATTCCTCAGCATTTAGTAGTCAGTATAATTTTAGCTCGCTACAATACGATGCCAGAATTTTTAGACCAGGCTTTTCCAAAAATCAGGTTATTGCCATTCAAAGTAATGGGATGCTAAACCTAGGTTCCGTACCCTTTAATCAGCTTGCTCTTATGGGTGGAGAATCTATGATGCGTGGGTATTACTTGGGAAGGTTTAGAGATAAGGCTATGATTAATCTTCAAGCAGAATACAGGTTTTTACCTCTTCCGTTTTCTAAGTCATTAGGAGCTGCGGTATTTGCCTCTATGGGTAATGTAGCGCCTTCGGTTCAGACCATAGATGCGAGCCAAACTAAGTTTGCTGCCGGACTAGGCCTAAGATATTTGGTGTTTAAAGCCAAAGATATTTATGTACGAACCGATTTGGCATTTACCAGAGAAGGCAGCGGATTTTACCTATATATAGGAGAGGCGTTTTAGGAAATTATATAGTGCTTCTTAGCACTAAACGCCTCTGAAGTTTGAGAAGTTAAATTTCAATCCAAAGAATAAATCGCCACCTCTAATGTTTCTGATACCAACCATTTCTAATAAGTGATTGGTGCCAATATAGAATGGTCCGTAACGGTAGTAAAGGCCTAAAATTGGGTATTGATATTCTATTAAACTAATAGGTGCACCAATTTCATAATTAAACTTTTCGTAGCGTGTGCTTAAACTTAGGATATTTGGTGCTAACATACTAATGGCATTTGGCATAGGTAAGCGTTGAGAGCCTGATAAATTGAAAAACCAATTATCCTTGTAGTTATAATCGAATTGAAACTGTAAACGTGTTGCCGTATAATGTCTATAGGCGGTTTCGCGAGTGTATTTAGCCGGACCAATACCCGAGAAATCGAATTGCAAACGGCGATCTAAGGCAAATACACCCCTATAAAATTCTTGGTCTAGGTTCTTACTTATACCACTCGCATCTGCGTAAGTAGAGGCAACTGTTTGGTGGTTAAAGTCTATAAAACCAATATCCATTAACGAAACGCCAAATTTCCATTTGTACGATTGATATTCCCTTACGCTACCACCAAAGCTAATATTAGGGCATACCGTTAAAATAGTTGGTCTAGCTTTTCTTTTTCTTACGTAAGTATAACCAAGATCGAAAGCAAAACCTTTACCACGAGATTCAAGCAATTCGCTCATTTTACCCGATTTGGTTGCAGCATAGTTGTACCTAAAATTACCATTTTCCATGGCAATACTTGAGTCGCCAATAAAGGTCCATTTAGAATTACCATTATCTGCAATGTCTATAGAATTAATACCATTTAAGTAATGGGCAGAAACCCCAATTCTGTGTTTTGATTTGTATGTATCTTTAATTTCGTACGAATAATTTAAGGCAATATCTGTATAAACTATGGTTCCAGAAATTACATTGTTCCAGTTAAAAGCTTTTTCTTGAAGCTCTATAGCTGATGGTCCTTTAAGCATAAAAATGGCCATTTCTGGGGCTAAACGAACGGTTCCAGAATTTGTCTTGAACGCAGTAGTAAATCCAAACGAATGCCTCTTGTGATTAATCAACATCGATGGACCATAAATTACCGCATCGGCAAAAATGTAATTATTGTCTTTTAAGCTTCTTTTGAGGTTAAAGACTCTATCAAAGGTTTCATTGATATTTTCTTTTTCTCCGCTAGGAGATTTTCCAGTAAAGGCAGCTATATTGGAAGGAGAAAACAAGGCCGGAATAGGTTTTCTTTCCAGGTAAAATCCATTGTTTAATAACGACATAGAAGCCGAAAACACTAAGAAATCTGTTCCGTTGTTTAAATAATTTGTATGTGCAGGATTTACAGTAATTCCCATAACACCAGCATGATTACTGCCGAGAATACCTGTTTGATACTGACCAAAACTTTGGCTAATCCCAATACCTAAAAGCGTAAATAGTATAAATAATTTCTTCATTTTAACTAGGTAGGTAAATTATTCCATAGTTTTTTTGAGCGCCAAAGTTAAGCAGCAAATGCTATACTCGCAATACTTAGCGTACAATCTACTGTTTTTATTATCTCCTGTCCGCAACTTTCTATTGTTGCACCAGTTGTTATAACATCATCAACCAATAAAATGTGTTTTTGTTGTAGCACTTCTGCTTGTGTTACACAAAATATAGACGACACATTTTTCCATCTCTCAGCCCTCGATTTTTTTGTTTGGGTATCAGTAGCTTTTCTTCTTTCCACTGCCGAACTCAAATTTTCTATTTCTAATCCCTTTGCAATTCCTTCCGCAAATGCAAAACTCTGATTGTATCCTCGTTTCTTTAAACGACTTGCATGCAAAGGTACGGCAACTATTGCATCTATACCATGATTTTGTGCAGTTTGTTTAATTCTGGCCGCATAAATCTCTCCTAAATACACCGCAAGCTCTTCATTTCCCCTATATTTTAACTCGTGAAGCAATCGCTGTGTTACTCCTTTCTGATTAAAATATAAAAACGAAAACGCTCGCTCAAAAGGAATTCTTCCCCACATGGTTTTTTCTACACTATTCTCTTTTGTTAAGTGATCATTAGTCTCCGGAAGGTTTAGCTGGCATAATAAGCATAAATATCTTTCGGTTTGAACCAATGACTTGTTGCAGTTTAAACACAAGTTGGGGTATAACAAATGAAGTATATGCTGCAACATTTTTTATTCTACGAACCTCTTTTTAAAATTCTTACTATTTTCTTAAAATTTTCGCCACTTACTTCTAAGAGGTAAATTCCTGCAGAAAATTGGGTGCTTGGCAGCTCAAAATAACTTTTACCTGCCTCTATTTTGTGCCCTTTTTTCTCATACACTACTTGGCCATTGCTGCTTATGATTTTAATATCGCAGCTTTGCGATTTATCTTGTTGGAACCAAATACTCAAATTATCTGTAAACGGATTAGGATATGCCAAAATTTCACCAGCATTTTTCATTAATCCCTCATTACCCAGAGGCCAAAATGATAATATTCCTGAAGCAGTATCTACACATTGGTTGCTCGAATACGCTATTAATCTAACAGGTACATCCGTGTTTCCGGGGATGGTATAAATTAATTCTGGCGCATTGGAGCTTTGGTTCGAACCGAAACGCCACATGGCATATAATGCTCCTTCTGATTTATTTTTGAGTTCAAAAGAATTGCTATCTAAACGGGTTACTTGCATAACAGATTTTGGTGAGGCAAACACTTGTATGGTTTGAATATTAGAATCTAATCTGTTGCCTGCCGAATCGAGAACTATTAGTTTTACTTGGTAGTTTCCGGGAGTTTCAAATGTTTTATTGGTGTTTAACTGACTGGTGCTACTTCCATCTTCGAAAACCCATAAATAGTTTGTGGCAAAAGAAGATTGATTCGTAAAATTAACCTGTAGCGGTGCGCAACCAGTAGCTGGAACCGGCTCAAAACCTGCAGTAGCTTGATTACCCACTGTAAAAGTAATAGAGCTATCTGGGTTTTGGGTGATATTACTGATTACAATATTTGATTTTTGCTTAACTCCGCCAATACGTTGATGCAATACTGCTGAGGGTTTGGTATAATCATTAAAGAATCTGTTTAGTGTACTTCCAGGATATAAATCGCCGTTATCTCCACGATTGCTATTTTTCTCTAAGTCGTTTCTACCGTCTGCTTGCTCTAATCCCATGCCGTATGCACTAGTATCGTTATTTACATTGTTAGAGCTGCTAACAGACAAAAGCCTAGCGCGAGTTGTGTTTACGTGCCATATAGCCAAGCCTCTTCCCGGAATAAACATATCAAAGCCTTTTCTTTGGCGGTTTTCTAACAAGAAATATTCGTTTGCTGCTGAGGTGTTAATTTTGAATGTAAAATTGCTATCAACCAAACTCTTTGGTATGGTATAAATTCCGCTCGCGTTAATCACTGTTGGTTCAACCCAACCCATAGCAATGCGGGTCCAAGCATCATGCATACAAGGTGTTTTCTCACTATTTAACCATGGTCCGCCAGCCATATTTGCAAAATTACCAGCACCAGAGCCATTGCTTTGTGTAGAATATAAATCTGGTAAATCTAATAGATGTCCAAATTCATGACTTAACACTCCAATCCCTACCTGCGAATAAGCTCCGCCGTTGAAACGTTTTTCAGGGAAAATGCCGTACGAGTCAACTACAACACCATCCACTAAAACACCTCCAACGGTATTGCTTAAACTAAATCTATGACTCCAAATATGTTTGTTGGCACCTGGGGCACTTTGTTCTTCTGCTCCAATCCCGGCATGCATTACCACAATTCCATCTGCGTAACCATCGCCATCATTATCGTATTGAGAGAAATCTACCCCAGCAGAATCGGCTGCTAGAATGGCTCTTTTAACTAACTCTCCCACATTGCCAATATAATTGGCATTAGAACGTGCATAATTTAAATAGGAGTTACTTGCCATATACCAACCAAATACGTCGGTGTTTAATTCGAGCTGACCAAAAGATGCTTTTAGGTAATAATCTCTAAAAGAGCCGGTGCCATTGTAATTGGTTTTTACCATCATAGAATCAAAATTTGATTTAGGAATGGTGGCACGTAAATCTGGGTATTCAATTAATAATGTGATAACCTTTCTTTTTCCTTTAGGAGGGAATGGTTTTCCGCCAGCTTTTTTCCCATTTACCTGATTTTCTTTAAAAAAGTTTGCAGAAATTTTACCTATTTGCTCAGAACTATACCTAATATGAGGTTTTAAATCCTTAAAAAGAGGTATTTCATTGTTTCTAACAATCTGGCCTGAACCAACCATATTTCCTTGCGCATCTAATGTGGCATATTCCATATAACCATTTGCGTTTTCTATCAAGGTATAGCCGGTTAAAGTCTCAAAATATGTTAGCATCTCTGTCCCGAAAACATGCATGCTTATTGAGCTTCCGTCGGGATTACTACGAGTAAAGGTTTCTTCTTTTACCGGACAATTAGAGCGGTAATTTTGAGCAGTTAAATGGCCTAGGGTGAATCCTAGAAATAATAAAATGTAGATTTTTTTCATTCTTGCTTTTTAAAATCAAGTTCCCAAATTTAATCAAAAAATACTAAGTTCAAAAAGTGGCCAATTGACTATTTTTTTATACTATTAACATTTTTTTTTATAAATATGGTAGTTTTTTCTTGTTTATATACTTTTATTTGCGTTATTTTTGTATTAGCAAATTAAATAAAATAGTAACATTTTGTATACACACGTCAAATTGGTCTGTTTACTTTTCTGCATTTTGGTGTTTTCTGGTGCCAAAGAAAAGGGATATGATAGAATTGATCCATTTAAGAACGGACGGGCAAAAGTGTACAAAGGTGCATACGTGGGTTACATTGATTTAAAAGGCGAAGAAGTAATAAAATGCAGGTATAATTTTATTTCTGATTTTGTAAATGGTTTAGCCAAGGTTATGATAAACAAGAAGTATGGCTATATCAACTTTTCCGACGAAGTAATCATTCCGATTAAGTACGATTATATTGGTCCGTTTAAAAAAGGTTTGGCCCAAGTAAGTATTGAAGGGCAATTTGGATTAATAAACCAATTAGGTGATGAGATTATTCCGCCTATGTATGATGAAATCAGCGATTTTAATGAAAAAGGCGAGGCAAAAGTAAGGATAAAGAGACTCGAAGGCAGAATAAATTGTGCTGGCGAAGAGGTGGTACCTGTCTACAAAAAGCAAGAAGAATTAGAGGGCGAATAAAGAGTCGCCAATGGCTTGAGCTCCATTTAATTTTGGTTCAGCCAGAACTATAACACCTAGTATTTTTAAGCGTTGGCAAATTGTTTTGTGGCGAAATTTATTAAGTTAAATTAGGATTAACTTTTTGCTGCGAGGGAATTTTTATTACTTTCGCAACATATCATGTTAAAACAAGGATTACAACAAAGTCAGTTACAAAAGCTATCACCGCAGCAAATTCAGTTTATTAAATTGTTGCAGCTTAATTCTGTTGATATCCTGCAACGAATTGACCAGGAATTAATAGAAAACCCCGCACTTTTAAATGCATCAGACCCAGATGCTGCGCCAGATGAAACCGCACCCATCTCTGAAAGCGAACTAGCAACACCCGAAGAAGAATTAAAAGACCTAACGGTGGATGATTTTTTGGCAGAGGAGTCGTTTGATGTGAAAGATTATGTAAACGATGAATACGACCCAGAGGGATTTCATTTGAGTGATGAGGGAGATGAGGAAAAGAAAGAACGTCCATTAGCCGAAACGCATTCATTTCACGAAGAGTTGATGGAGCAGTTTACTGCTATTGCCGAGAATGATAGAGAATTAACTATCGGTAATCAGGTTATTGGTTCTATAGACGATGATGGTTATTTACGTAGGCCTTTAGAGGCAATTGCGAACGACTTAGCATTTTCTATGAATGTGGATGCCAGTTTAGAGGAGCTAAAGCGTGTTTTGCATAAGGTACAAACCTTAGAACCTGTTGGTATTGGAGCCACCACTTTGCAAGAGTGTTTGTTGTTACAGCTCAAAAGAAAAGACCAATCGAATAGAAATGTGCAATTGGCTATTCAAATTTTAAGTGATTATTTCGACGATTTTACCAAGAAGCATTACGATAAACTCATTAGGTCGTTAAAGATATCTGAAGAGGAGCTAAAAGCCGTGATTACCGTTATTACCAAGCTTAACCCCAAGCCAGGAGAATCTATAGACAACTCGGCTACACAATACATTACTCCAGATTTTATCATTATAGAGGAGTTGGGTAAATTGGTGGTTCATTTGAATTCTAGAAATGCTCCCGATTTAAGAATTAGCAGAGGGTATTTAGAAACGCTAAAAGGTTTTGATGGCGCTAAAGCACCTACCAGAGAGCAAAAGGAAACGGTTCAGTTTATAAAACAAAAATTAGATGGTGCTAGGTGGTTTATTGAAAGTATAAAGCAACGTCATAATACCTTGCTCAATACCATGAACGCCATCCTTCATTTTCAATATCGTTTTTTTGAAGAGGGCGATGAGTCGTTTTTACGTCCGATGATTCTTAAAGACATTGCCGAGATTACTAATTTAGATATTTCTACTATAAGCAGGGTTGCCAATAGCAAATACGTGCAAACCGAATGGGGTACTTTTGCCTTAAAATACTTCTTTAGCGAGGGTATTCAAACCGACGATGGCGAGGAGGTTAGTAGTAGAGAAGTAAAGAAAATTCTGAGAGAGGCCATAGAAGGTGAAGAAAAATCTAAGCCACTACCAGATGAGCGTTTAATGGAAATATTAAAAGAAAAAGGATATAACATTGCCAGAAGAACGGTAGCCAAATACAGAGAACAAATGAATATTCCTGTAGCTCGTTTGCGTAAAGAAATTTAACTATATTTCTACTTCTTCTAAGAGTGTTCTAAAGGCTATAAATTTATCGCCAAATAACTCTCTGCCTTCTGCTTGCAAAGCTGGAGCAAATTCTTCTTGATATCGCTCATAATTTTCCATGTTTTTACTTCTATATTGAATAGCATAGGTAATGCCTGTTTCGTCTTCTTGTAAGCTCAAAAGCTTTAACATTTTGTAATCAGTAAACATGCCTGTTCCAAGCACATCTGCTAGGTGTTTTTCTTTCATCCACTGCAGCCAAGCTTTTTCTATACTTTCTTCTACTTGTATGGTTACGTTGTATATTATCATGGTTAATTTAATTGATCGCCTCTCAAAATTCTATATTGTTTTCTACAATCTGTAAGGAAAAAACTTCCGGGGTATTTATCAATAAATGTCTCATATAGTTTAAGTGCTTCTTTTGGGTTGTTTAATTGCTTCTGATTTAGCTTAGCTAGTTCATACAAGGCATTGTCTCCCATTATGTCTGAACCAAACTCTTTATACACTTTTTCAAACAACTCAGCGGCCTTATCATAAGATTTAGTACTCATGTAAATCTGCGCTTTCTTAAACAAAATGTCATCGGCTAAACTATGCTCTGGATATAGACCTCTTAAGCTATCTAATTGCGATATTGCTAAGGTAAAATTCTTCTGAAGGAAGTTTAAATCTGCCTTTGCAAATAATTGTAAGGGTTCTAAATTACTATCTACCGTATTATCTTGTATAAGCAGAGAAAGCTCTAAAGCATTGTTGGCAATAAGCTGTGTGGTGGCCGTTTTTAACACGTCTAATTGAGCTTTTGCCCACTCAAATTCGCCCAAATAATAACTTAACTTAGCATTCCGCAATTTCGCTTCTTGTCCGAGTGGCTCTTGCAAAAAATCTTTGTCAACCTGACCATACAACAACAATGCTTCCCAAACTTCGCCTTGCATCACATAAAAATCTGCCAAATCTAGTTTACAGTTTGCTTGCAGAATTCTATCTACTCTGGGCATATTTATAATTTCTTCGTAAAGCGAAATAGCATTTTTGTAGTTGTTTAAATAATAGGCTTCTAGGTTTGCTAAGCTTCTTATGGTAGCGGCAGTTCCTGGATTTCTGCCTAATTCACTTAATAGTAAATTATATTCGGTGGCCAATATCTGTAGCTCTTCTTTGGTGTAATTTCCGCTTAAAATCTTTTTGCTACGAGCGTCTAATTCGGCACTCTTTGCATACGAATAAAAGGGCTTGTCTGAACCCATGCCACTTACTGTTTTAAAAATTTGAATAGCGGCTTCATACTGCTCATTGGCCATGGCTAGAAATCCCAAGTCAATGATTCTTCTCCCTTCTTCTCTAAATTTTTTATCTATAGCTTTTGCATAGATTAATGCCATAGAATACTCGTTTTTCTGCACATGCATCCAAATAAGCATTTCATTAAATACAGTTCTATCTGGGTACTGCTTTGTTTTTTTAAGTAAAGCTTGTTTTAATACTTCAAAATCGCTGAGTGTATTTTGCAATATGCCCTGCACTTCTTCCACTGTTCCCGCATCTAATACAAGGGCATTCATATACTCCTCAACCATCATTTTGGTATCGTTTAGGTCGTGGTACATGCCCGCTAACTCACCAGCAAAAGCCAGTTCATTGTTTAAAAGCTTTCTTCCTTTTAGGTAGGTCTGAACCGAAAACGCTTTCTCATTCCGTTTTTCTAAGGCCTTCGCTAATTCAAATATTTCTATCTCATTTGGTCTGAGGTTTTGAATGAGTTTGTTAATTTGATTTACTGCTTTTTGGTCTTCTTGCTGAATTCGTTGAACATAGGCAATGTCTACTTGGTAAAGCACTTGTCGCTCGAACCTCTTGCTTTGTTTCTTACAAAGTTTTTCGGCCTCGTTATATTCTTTAAGTGCCAGATAGCTGTTAAGTAAATTATCGTAAAAGTAAACCGACTTCTGATTTTTAGACAAGAGTCGCTCATACATATCTGCTGCTTTTGCATATTCTTTGTTCGAGTAATATTGCGCGGCTAATTCTTCATCAGCAGCTTGGGCATATAATGGTTTTTGGTTCAGAACGAGTAAAACAAAAAACAGGAAATAAATAGAAATTGAAATACGTTTGTTCATGTGAACTCTGGTGTTTTCTCAAAAGTATGAAAATTTGTGCTAATTTTATAAAGTGCTTTCTTTTGCTTCCATTTTATACATTTTTACTGAGCGATATTTCTGCCGAATTAATTAATATTGTAAACTTTGAGTGCCATAAAAAAATTAGCTGGTCAAACCGTAGTTTACGGTTTAAGTACCATTTTGGGTAGGTTTTTTAATTACCTGTTAGTGCCATTGTATACGCGGGTTTTTACCGATGTAGAATATGGTATTAACAGTGAATTTTACGCTTATATGGCCTTCTTTAATATTTTGCTAACGCATGGTATGGAAACGGCCTTTTTTAGATTTGCCGAAAAAGAAAATTCTAAACAAGTTTTTGCCAACGCTTGGATTTCTATCATGGGCGTTTCGGGTGCTTTTGCCATAAGCATTGCGCTATTTGGAAATCATTTGGCAGATTTTATGGGTTATGGTTTGAACCCAGAGTTTATTTATTACTGCGCTGCTATTTTGTTTTTTGATAGTCTTTCTGCCATTCCTTTTGCTTTATTAAGATTCCAAAACAAGGCATTGCGATTTGCTATAATCAAAAACATAAACATCTTTTCACTCATATTTTTTAACTTGTACTTTTTAGTAATGGGTCCGTATGCGCAAAGTAATTATGGTATTGCTTTGCCTTTTTACTTGCCTGGATTAGGAATTGAATCTGTGTTTATTTCTAATGTATTGGCCAGCATTCTTACGTTTTTATTGCTTAGCAAAGAAATTATACAAGTTGGTTTTAGCTTTAATTATGCGCAGTGGCGATTAATGTTTGCCTACGCCGTTCCTATGATATGGGTGGGTTTAGCAGGTATGGTAAACGAAACCTTAGATCGTTTACTTATTAGAATACTTACTCCCGATCCCGAAAAAGGTAAAGCGCTTAACGGAATTTACAGCGCCAATTATAAGTTTTCTATCATCATTACCTTGTTTATTCAGGCCTTTAAATTTGCAGCAGAGCCTTTCTTTTTTGCCCATGCTAAAAATACAGACAAACGCGATTTGTATGCCACAGTTATGAATTACTTTATCTGGATTTGCTTGTTTGTATTTCTATTGGTAATGTTCTTTTTGCATTACTTTAAAATCATTATTGGCAATAGTTTTCATGAAGGATTACATGTAGTACCCATATTGATGTTTGCCAATATTTTTCTGGGTGTATATTACAATGTTTCTATTTGGTATAAACTCTCTGATAACACAAAAAAAGGTGCACAAATTTCGTTGATAGGCGCGGCTATTACCATCTTGTTAAATGTAATTTTTATTCCAGGATTTGGCTACCTTGCTTGTGCCTGGACAACCTTTATCTGCTATTTTGTGATGATGATTTTGGGTTATTTGTGGGGACAAAAATATTATCCTATTCCCTACAATCTTTCACGCGCAATCTTATATGTTAGCGTAGCATTAGCTTTATTTATGTTGGTTCAAACCGCTTCTATTTGGCTTGAACCTAACTCTCTTTTAGGTAATGTTTTAAGATTAGTTGCCTTGGGTTTATTTGGTTTATTAGCCTATTATAAAGAGCGAAAAGGCGCTTCACAAGTTACTGCATGATTAATGTTTCTATAATAAATAAATCTACTAATCCATTACCTTCTTACCAAACTGCACATGCTGCAGGTATGGATTTATGTGCGTTTCTGACTGAACCAATAGTATTGGAACCGGGGAAAAGAATACTTATCCCAACGGGATTGTATATAGAATTACCAGAAGGTTTTGAGGCACAAGTTAGGCCTAGAAGTGGCTTGGCTTTAAAGCATGGGATAACGGTGTTAAATAGTCCGGGTACCATTGATGCAGATTACCGCGGAGAGATTAAAGTGCTGCTTATTAATTTAGGTTCAGAGCCATTTACCATACAAAACGGCGAGCGAATTGCGCAGATGATTGTTGCAGAATATACCCAAATTACCTGGAAAGAAAGCTCTCAACTTTCTGCCACAGAAAGAGGTGAAGGTGGTTATGGAAGTACCGGGAAATAAGTTGCTAGCGCCTTGAATAACGATAGCTTGGATAGTCAAATTAGGCGTTTTAAAACGATTGATGAGTGCTTGCAAACGCCTTTCTCTGGAATAGTAAATGCGCATGTTTTTGAGAGAACTTTAGATGGTGATTTCGAAGAAATAATAGTAAGTGTAAATTCAACAGACAAGATGGTTGAATTAGATATAGACTTGCTTTCTAAGTTGCGCCTAAGTGAAGCTGGTGAAAGAGCAAAAGCGCAGTTAATAGAGGATTATAGGTATTTACAGAATATGGGTGCCTCGCCAACTTTAAACCTTATTAAATGCTATGATAGAGATGAGGTGTTTCCGTTTTTTCCTACCGACGTTTATTCGTTTCATGTAGATGCATCGCCGGTACCCAATGATACCATTTTGTGCACCTATTTTGGAGCTCCAAGTGAAATTATAGCCAATGCAGATGCCGAGCAAAAAGTGCTGATTCCAGAGATAAGAGCAGAGCTCAAGAAATTGTATCACGGCGCCGATTCAGGTTTTGAGGCATTTTTAAAAGAGCATTATTTCGATCTCCATTACCAAGCAAAACCCGGCGCAAACATCATGTCTCTCGGCCTAGGAAATATATGGCGCTTGGCAGGAGATTATCCTGGTAATTTAACGCTTCCTTCTGTGCATAGAGCGCCTGTAGAAACAGGATACCGCTTGATGATTATTTGTTAATTTACTGCATACCTGCGGGTGTATTTATTTCCCGCAGATTTCGCTGATGAGCGCAGAATTTTTTTGGCCTGCGGGTGTTTTGTTTCTTGCAGATTTCGCTGATGGGCGCAGAATTTTTTTGGCTTGCGGGTGATTTGTTTCTTGCAGATTTCGCTGATGGGCGCAGAATTTGGTAGCTTTTACAATTCATTAGGAAATCACACTTTAGAATTGATTACTACAACCGGGATACGTTTTGATAGTGAAAGGTAAAATGCCCTATTCATATACTACTATAAACAAAAAATAGCTTATGAAATGGATTATTTTAGATTCAATTGATAAGAAATTATTTGCGAATAATTTAAATCCCTTTCCTCAGCTCCCTTCCTCAAACCTCCTAATATTCTCTCTTAAAACATCTGGGATGGGAACACTTTTGTTTTGGGTAAAATCGTACATTACCATTACGTCTTGGGCTTCGGCGGCTAATTGGTTCAGGCCGTTATAGAGTTGATGTTGGAAGGAGAAGCTGCTGTTTA
>JAKRSG010000076.1 GCA_022402405.1 Bacteroidia bacterium
CAAAAGGATTAAATTATTTCACAATTATTTTATGTCTAATGAATGTTTATTTCATTAAAATTGCAGAAAATTAACGGCATTGAGCAATTTACATATCAAAAACAGGTACACTGATTTAATTCACCAAACCTTTTTCTTTCCTCGTCATGGATTTGAAGTTGTAGATAATCAATTACATTTTCATGGAGTCAATTTAGTTCAGCTCATCGAAGAGTTTGGAACCCCTCTTAAATTCTCGTATTTACCCAAAATTACGAGTCAGATAGATAAAGCCCGAGATCTGTTTCAAGCAGCTTTTGAGAAGTACAATTATCCTGCAAACTATAACTATTGCTACTGCACTAAAAGCTCACATTTTAGTTTCGTGCTGAACCAAGTCCTAAAAAGCAAAGTTGATCTAGAAACAAGCTCTGCATTTGATTTAGAGATTATTCAGCGTTTGGAGAAAACTGGGAAGTTCGATAAAAAACAATTCATTGTTTGTAATGGCTATAAAACCAAGCAATACGTAGATAATATGATGCACTTGGTTAAAGAAGGTTTTGATAATTTAATTTGTGTACTGGATAATGTAAGTGAGTTCGATTTGTTGAACGCAAAGTCGGTTCAGCCCATGAATATTGGAATTAGAATAGCCACAGAGGAGGAACCTAACTTCTTAGTATACACCTCTCGCTTGGGAATGAGTCATAAGCGAATCGTAGATTTATACCAAAACAAGATAAAGAATCATCCGCATTTTAAGTTAAAAATGCTTCATTTCTTTGTTAACTCGGGTATTAGAGATACCACTTTTTTCTGGAGTGAACTTACCCGATTAGTAAATGTTTACTGCGATGTTAAAGAGGTTTGTCCGGATTTAGATACCCTCGACATTGGTGGAGGCATGCCAATTTACACTTCGTTAGGAGTGGAATACGATTATGCCTACATGATAGATCAGATTGTGTATTATATAAAAGCCATTTGCGATAATAGAGGCGTTCCTGCTCCAAATATTTTTACCGAATTTGGTTCGTTTACCGTGGGCGAAAGCGGCGGAATGCTGTATTCTATATTAGGATACAAAGAGCAAAACGACAAAGAATTGTGGTATATGATAGATAGCTCTTTTATAACCACTTTGCCAGATACTTGGGGTATCGGACAGAAATTCATAATGTTGGCCGTTAATCAGTGGGATAAGGAGTTTCAGCGTATAAATTTAGGCGGATTAACTTGTGATTCGCAGGATTTTTATAATTCAGATACCAATACGAATCAAGTATTTATGCCTAAATTACAGGAGAACCAACCCTTGTATATGGGCTTCTTCCATACAGGTGCATACCAAGAGAGTTTGGGAGGTTATGGCGGTATCCAACATTGCTTAATTCCAGCACCTAAACATGTGCTGATTGATAGAGATGAAGAAGGGAATTTGAGTTATTCACTCTTTGCTAAAGAACAAAATTCGGAGAGTATGCTAAATATTTTAGGGTATTAGTTTGATAAAAGAAGTTTTTTTCTATATTTGCACAAAATTAAAATTATGGCAACCACCCGTTTGAAAAGAAAAGGAAGAAGAAATAAAGTAGCTTCAGTATTGCGTAAGGTTGGTATTAAAGTTAATACCCAATTGGTTAAGATTAAGTCGCCAAATGTTGAGCGTACTGTAATCGTTGAAGATTAATCTTTATTCTAAAGAAATTGTAGCCTCTCGGTAGTTCCGAGGGGCTTTCTTTTTTTATAGGCTTGTTAAGGGGCTTGGAGGTAGAGAAGCTGCCTCCAAGCCCCCTGCTTTTTAGGTCTAAAATATTGTCATCCAGAGCGTAACGAAGTGGAGCGAAGGATCTTCATTCTCGTAGTGGGATTTTACAGGACAGCAGTAAATCGAAATAATAAATTAACTGGTTTAACAAGGAATATAAACAAAAAAAGGAAGCCAAATCTGACTTCCTTTTTGTTTTGTGCCGTGAAGGAGACTCGAACTCCTACGCCCTTGCGAGCACCACCCCCTCAAGATGGCATGTCTACCATTTCACCACCACGGCTAATTGCGACTGCGAATATCCTTTAATAATTTTAAATGAGCAAATAGATTATTATTTAACTGAACCTTTAATAGGAGATAATAATTCTGATACTCCATCCACAAAACTACCAAAGCCATCAACCACCATCTGGAAATCTATCACAAATATTACTATAATAAATGTAACCAAGGCTATAAAGAAAAATCGAACTAACTTCTCCATTTCATTACTTAAAATTCAAAAGTAAAAGTTTTTTCTTTTATTTTCAGGTAGTTCAAAAGAAGATTTCCCCAATCGAATGTTTTTTCTATAAATTAGGACAATAAATTATGAGTACAAGTTATCAAATAAGCTCGGAAAATCTTAAGATTAGCGTTTCTGAAAAAGGTGCAGAATTAATATCTGTGCGAGATGTTTTAACAAATTATGAGTTTATATGGCAAGCCAACCCCGCTGTTTGGGGAAGATATGCGCCGGTTTTATTTCCTATCGTTGGTAAGCTGAACCAAAATAAAATTACCATAAACCATCAAGTGTTTGAAATGAGTCAGCATGGCTTTGCCAGAGATTGCTCTTTTGAAATGATAGAACTATACACCGATTTGCTCAAATTTATGCTCAGCTCAAATGAAAATACTTTACAGCATTATCCCTATCATTTTAAGTTTTTTATCAGCTATGAAGTCATAAAAAATGCACTAAAAATTGAATACACTATTCTTAATGAAGATTCGCAACGTATGTATTTTTCTGTGGGTGCACATCCCGGATTTAATTTACCTGTGCACGATTTGAGTAAGTTTGCTATTCAATTTGAGAAGGAAGAAAACTTAGATAGGTATTTGTTGCATGACGGATTGCAAACAAAGGAAACCGAAAATATAGGTTCAAACCAAAGCGTTTTGAACCTAAACAGTGATTTGTTTGAAAAAGACGCTA
>JAKRSG010000077.1 GCA_022402405.1 Bacteroidia bacterium
TGTCGCCCAATTGGGAAAAAACCCCTACTCGTTGTGAATAATTCATATAATTTAGACTAATTCTATTTTTTTGAAAGCGCCAACAAAACTAAACTTGCAGTAGTTATCATCCTAAATAAAAATTAAGAAATTATGGCAATTATTATTACCGACGAGTGTATCAATTGCGGAGCATGCGAACCTGAATGTCCGAATAACGCAATTTATGAAGCCGGAGCTGAGTGGGCTTGGGCAGATGGAAACAACTTAAGCGGCACTATTACCGTGGATGGCGAAACCATTGATGTAAGTAAGCGCTTTGCTCCCGTTTCAGACGATACGTATTTTATTGTAACAGGTAAATGTACAGAGTGTGTAGGTTTCCATGAAGAGCCTCAATGTGCTGCTGTATGTCCTGTAGACTGCTGTGTACCTGATCCAGACCATGTGGAGAGTCAGGAAGTTCTTCTAGAAAAGAAAAACAGAATGCACATTTAACATTAAAAGCTGTCTCAACCGAGGCAGCTTTTTTTATGAAAACAAATCGCCAAAAGGTTTAGGAGCTGGATTTATAACGGCAGGCGTATTGCTGTTCCCGCTTTTGTTGTGTATCAAATTAGAAATGGCGTATGCTTCCATTTCTGTATCCTCGTAGGCGCTCATTACTTCCATTATTTCGGCCTGAACCAATGTTGGATCAAGCCATATTTTTTCTTGCTCTGTACTTAAAATACAGGGCATTCTTTTTTTGCTATTGTGTATTTTCTGCATAAGCGAGTTGGCTTCACAGGTGAGTATGGAAAACGTGTGATAAACATCTTGATTATTAGGATTGAGCCACGAAGAATATATTCCAGCTAAAGAGAAAATGGGTTTGTTAGGCAAATGAATAAAGTGTGGTATTTTGTTCTTTGGGCCTTGGGTTTGCCATTCAAAAAATCCTGTAACCGGAATGATGCAACGTTGATTAATGATACTCTGTTTAAACGAGGGCTTATCGAATGCTGTTTCAGATTTAGCATTTAGCGTATTTATTTTAATCTCGTCGGCTTGTTGTTTATCGGTAACCCAAGCTGGAATTAATCCCCAATTATACAATTTGATGGTATTGCTTTCTTGCATGGTTATAACGGGCATTTTGGGAAAAGAAAAGCCATTTAAATGGTAGGCTACGACATCGTTTTTACTGGTAAACGAAGGAAACAAATCTCCATCAAAAGGCTTTTGATATTGGTCTTCTAAGTTTTGATAGGTAGTAGCAACAGAAGCGTGGTAGCACATGGTAATTAAAATTATAAAATAAATAGCATATGATATAAAAAACAAATAGTACTAATTAATGGCAATACTCTTCTTACAAAATGATGTAGGTAAATCTCATTAAATATGGCCGAATAGCTTTTATAAAAATGATATCTAATAAAAAGAGAAATGGTACTTGTAACTAAAAGCATTCTAAAAAACACCGTAACTTGCTGGTGATTTACAATTTGAGAAAAAATAACCAAAGAAGGAATAAATAACAGTATCAAAATTACAAAAGAGTAGCCCCACCATTCCATATCAAGTTTAGAGTGGTAAATGTCGTAAGTTGGTAATTTGATATCAAGCTTTTCATTCACTAAAATGGCATCATAATAATTAAACTGATAATTATGTTCATCATTAAGAGGATTTTGTTTTAGCAGATAGCACATATGCCAATATAAATCGGGCATTTCTTGCTTAAACGCTTCGGGTACTTCAAAGAAATTTTCTACGCAAACAGAAAAAAATTCTGATCTATTTGTACCAGCATATTCTCTAAAAAAATTTTGATAACCATGCCTAATATTTTGAAATACCTCTTCCCCATTTTTCTCCCAATAACTAAAATGTGCAGCTAAATGTGGGTCTTTAAAATCGATTTCATTAGATTGAAACCTTAGCATATGAGCAAACTCATGTAATCCTAAATTGTAAGTGTTTGTGCTATATAAATATCCTTCTTTAAAATCTTCCCAACTTATATAAACAATACCTGTTCCCATAGCCAATCCTTTAACATAATTTTCTACCATTCTGCTATAAAACGCTCCTGGAAAAACAACCACGCCTTTTAAGAATGGCATAATCGGACT
Source organism: Bacteroidia bacterium (assembly GCA_022402405.1). Classification (GTDB taxonomy): domain Bacteria; phylum Bacteroidota; class Bacteroidia; order UKL13-3; family UKL13-3; genus B1. Next base: position 2,100 of record JAKRSG010000077.1, read on the forward strand.
TTTAAACCCGAAGGTAAGCTGGGTAATACATGCAGATATTAAGTATTCTACTTCGTTTGTTAGCTCAAAGTTTTCGCGCGATCTAAATTCTGTTTGAGCTTTTACCTCTAGCATTCTATGGATAAACTTATACTTTCCATTTATGCTTAGTTTGGTGTAATAAGGCATTTCTGAGCTTAGTAATGTATCAAAATAATTGAATTGATTGGGTTTGTTATAATTAGAGTGATACAAGTTAAAAAGCCTTTTGTGGTGCAAAATATGATACCTCGCAAAGCCCCAAACCCAGAAGGAGACGTATAAAATTACTTCGGCAATTATTGAATTATCATCCACAAAAAGAGCTTGATTAAAGCTACACAAATAAAGGAAGTTTTTTTGTTTATACCCAAATAAGAAAATGTCTGAACACGATTCGCAGGATTATGGGATTATCGGGATTTCTTTTTCCTGATTCCAATTTCGAATTTAGAATTTCGATTTTAGGATTTAAATCTAGAAATCTTAATTTCGTTTCATGAAAATTGTAGTTAATACGCGTTCGTTATTGGTAAATAAATTAGATGGCATTGGTTGGTTTACCTACCAAACTTTTAAGCGTATTACTCAAAATCATCCTGAACATGAATTCGTGTTTTTATTTGATAGGCCTTACGATTCAGAATTTGTATTTGGAGATAATGTGAAGCCCATTGTGCTTTTTCCGCCAGCGCGACATCCTTTTCTATACCTAATTTACTATGAGTTTTCTGTTAGGAGAATCCTGCAAAAATTAAAACCAGATGTGTTTGTGGGTCCAGA
>JAKRSG010000078.1 GCA_022402405.1 Bacteroidia bacterium
ATCGTCATGCCATCTATGGAATGCAAAGCCCGCGATGAAAAGGTTTGGTTCAAACCGAAAAAGAAAGAGATGCCAATGGCAAGAGCAGTGCAAAATTTATTAATCATCGTGTTTAAACTTTAATCAAAAGTAGTCAATTTGACTAAAATAAAAACCAACTGAAAGAAGTGGAAATTACTTTAATATAAAACTATTTTCTCAGTATAAATATCATTCCCAATTCGAACTTTAACAAGATGAATACCAGATGCAACAGAAGGCAAAGGAAAAGTAAACTCTTGTAAGGCAGTAGCATGTGCCTGATAAGATTGAATACTATTCCCAAGTATATCTAAAATTGTTACCTCAACAATTTCACTAGTTGCTTTAAACAAGTTTAATGTAATTAATCTATCATCAGGATTTAGTCTAACATTTAATTTTTGGGTATTATTTGCTTTTGTTAAGTTAGATAAAACGGTCTCACATAAAATTGTACGAAAAACTGTATCTGATTGATTATTTGAAAGGTCTCTTACCCAATAATAAGATTTAAAATTACCAGGTACGGCACAAAACAAATTTCCAAATTGATTTCTTGGCAAATTAGTCACTACAAAAAAATTGCTACGCAATTCGGCATCCGAGTTTACATCGTCCACTAATAATACTTGCGAGTCCAAAAATTCCTCACCAACGCGAATAAAGATGGTGTCGATTCCCAACAAATCAACTCTTGGTTTAACAGTATCAGGTGGAGCAAAATTACTGCTTAATTCTGTAGAAAATCTGAAATTACCTGCAATAACTGCATTACCTAATAAAAGAATTACTACTAAGATAGAAAATACATTTCCTTTCATACGTTTTGTTTTTGTAAATTTAAATTTAATTCGTTACATAACAAAACCTATCCTTATTTAATTATCGTAAGCCAAATACGGAGCTAACCATTTTTCTATGTATTCTACAGATTCACCTTTGCGATTTGCATAGTCTACTACTTGGTCTTTATCTATTTTACCAACGGCAAAATACTTACTATCTGGATGCGCAAAATAGAAGCCACTTACGGCCGCAGTTGGGTACATAGCGTAGTTTTCTGTGAGCGTAATACTAGTTGCTTCTTCTGCTTGTAATAAATCAAATAGCTTGCGTTTTTCGGTGTGGTCTGGACAAGCAGGGTAGCCTGGTGCTGGGCGAATGCTCTGGTATTTTTCGTGGATGATTTCATCATTGGTAAGCTGTTCATTTTCTACAAATCCCCAATATTTGGTTCGAACCAACTCATGCATTTTCTCTGCTAAAGCTTCGGCTAACCTATCTGCAATGGCTTTAATCATGATGCTATTATAATCATCGTGGTCGGCTTCGTACTTTTCTATAAGTGGCTCAATTCCTATACCTGCAGTTACAGCAAAAAATCCGATATAATCCTTATTGCCGCTCTCTTTTGGTGCTACAAAATCTGCTAAACATAAATAAGGTTGATTAGCTGCTTTTTCGTTTTGTTGACGCAAGAAATGGAATGTTTGCTCACCTGTTGGAGTATTAATCACAACATCATCACCAACAGAGTTAGCCTCATAAAACCCAATAACTGCGCGCGCTTCGAGAAGTTTATTTGCAATAACCTCATCTAACATTTTATTGGCATCATCAAATAATTTCTTGGCTTCTACACCAATAATCTTATCATCAAAAATGCGAGGATATTTACCTACCAATTCCCATGTTAAGAAGAAAGGTGTCCAATCTATTCTCTCACGCAATTGCTCTAAAGGAAACTCTAAAATCGTTTTATTGCCCAAGAAACTTGGTTTTACAATTTCATCATAACTCAAACTCATTTTCTTTTCTCTGGCAAAATTTAGAGAAACAAAGTTTTTATCTTTCTTACGATTTTTATAATCTACTCTAAACTTTTCATATTCTTCTTTTATACGTTTAGTAGTAGCTTCTATTTGGTCTTTACTAATTAAACTTTGTGCCACAGGCACACTCTTACTGGCATCTAATACATGCACTACTGGTCCGCTATAAACAGGGTCTATCTTTACAGCAGTATGCGCCCTAGAAGTAGTAGCACCGCCAATAAGCAAAGGAATTTTCATTCCCAAACGCTCCATTTCTTTGGCTACATGCACCATTTCATCTAAGCTTGGTGTAATTAATCCGCTTAAGCCGATTACATCCACTTTTTCTCTGATGGCTGTTTCCAATATTTTCTCGGCAGGCACCATTACCCCAATATCAATAATTTCAAAATTATTACAGGCCATCACCACACCCACGATATTTTTTCCAATATCATGAACATCTCCTTTAACGGTTGCCATTAAAATTTTCCCTTGTGAGGTGCTGGTATCGCCACTTAATTTCTTCTCGGCATCCATATAAGGCAACAAATAAGCCACTGCTTTTTTCATTACCCTTGCGCTCTTAACCACCTGCGGTAAAAACATTTTGCCTGAACCAAATAAATCTCCTACTATGTTCATTCCAGCCATTAACGGACCTTCAATTACTTCTAGAGGTTTATTAAAATGTTGGCGCGCTTCTTCTGTATCTTCATCTATAAATTCTACAATACCTTTTACCAAAGCATGGCTCAACCTATCGGCAACTGGGGCATTTCGCCACTCTAAATCCAATACCTTTTCTTTGCCTTTACCTTTAACGGTTTCAGCATATTCTAATAGTCGCTCCGTAGCATCATCTCTTCTGTCTAACAATACATCTTCTACTTTTTCTAGCAAGTCTTTATCAATTTGGTTGTATACCTCTAGCTGACTAGGATTTACAATACCCATCGTCATGCCATGATTTATTCCATGATACAAGAAAGCACTATGCATAGCCTCGCGCACTTTATCGTTTCCTCTAAACGAGAAAGACACATTACTTACACCGCCACTGATTTTGGCACCTGGTAAATTTTCAGTAATCCATTTGCTGGCATTAAAGA
>JAKRSG010000079.1 GCA_022402405.1 Bacteroidia bacterium
CCTACATTTGCATTGCCAAGACTAGTATCTGCAATAGATTGCCATCCTCTAAGCAAGGTTTTGCCTTCGCTTCCGGGAAAGTAATTTTCAAAAGTTTTGATAATGGAGCTATCTCTATGAATGGCGCTAGTGCCAATATTACCTGCCTGTGGCGGGTATTGCGACAAAGCTATAAATGGAAAAAATAGAAAACTTAATAAACCGAAAAAAGGTACTTTTTGCTGTAATTTCATACCTAACAAAGATAGTCATATAAATAAAAAAACTCCGCGACCTTTTAGGTGGCGGAGTTTTTATTTAGTTAAAAAAATATACTATGCTTCGTCGTCTTCCATTTCCTCTTCATCATCTTCTTCTTCTTCAGAATCGTCGATCATGTTCTCTGGCAAGTTTTCAACTACATCTTTGTCGGTTCCAACAATTACTTCAAATCCTTCTACAATTTCACCATCTTCTGGTTCTCCTTCAGATCCTTCTGTTTCTTCGTCGCCTGGGATATAATTAATTTTTGCTACGCTGGCGATTTCGTCTTTTCCACCAATGTTTATCAATCTTACTCCTTGTGTTACTCTTCCCAATACTCTTAGAGAACTTACGCTTAAACGAATGGTGATACCACTTTTATTGATAATCATAATATCGTTTGTGTCGTCTACTTCTTTAATCGATACTAGTTTACCTGTTTTCTCGGTAACGTTCATGGCCATAACACCTTTACCACCTCGCTTTGTAATACGATAAGCTTCTACTTCAGTGCGTTTACCCATTCCGTTTTCACTCACCACAAGTACATTGGTTAGTTTAGGGTCTTCTATAGATACCATTCCAATTACCTCATCGCCTTCTGCTAAACGAATAGAACGCACTCCAGTGGCATTTCTGCCCATTGGACGAACACCGCTTTCGTTAAAACGAATGGCTTTACCTTCGCGACTAGCAATAATAATTTCACTGCTACCGTTGGTTAATTTCGCTTCAACAAGAGTATCGCCTTCGCGAACGTTCATAGAATTGATACCATTAGCTCTAGGCCTGCTATATGCTTCTAGAGTTGTTTTCTTAATAGTACCTTTTTGTGTAACCATAATTACATTATACGTGTTAATATAATCAGGGTCGCTTAACGATTTTACATTCAAGAATGCCTTAACCTTATCATCCACTGGGATGTTGATTAGATTTTGTATAGCTCTTCCTTTGGATGTTTTTTCGCCCTCAGGAATTTCAAATACTCTCAACCAGAAACATCTGCCTTGCTCGGTAAACAACAATAAGTAATTATGGTTGGTGGCCATAAAGATATGCTCAACGAAATCTTCCTGACGTTTGGCAACACCTCTGCTGCCTCTGCCGCCCCTAGCTTGCGTTCTGTATTCATTTAAGCTAGTACGTTTCATATAACCCAAATGCGAAATGGTAATTACCACTTCATCATCCGGAATTAAATCTTCCATGCTCATTTCATTTCCAACCATTTCAATAACCGATCTACGACTATCTCCATATTTGTCTTTCATTTCAATGAGTTCATCTTTTATAATCTGCATACGTATGCTTTCATTGGCAAGAATTTCTTGCAAACGAGCAATCAATTCCATGATTTGAGCATATTCTTCCTTAATCTTATCACGTTCTAGTCCGGTTAAACGCTGTAAACGCATATCCAAAATAGCTTTAGACTGGATGTCGCTCAATTTAAATCTTTCCATCAAGCCATTCTTGGCCTCATCAGGAGTTCTAGCTGCACGAATTAAGGCAATAACCTCATCTAAATGATCTAATGCAATTAATAAACCTTCTAAAATATGCGCACGCTTTTGAGCTTCTTCTAAATCAAATTGGGTTCTTCTAATTACTACAACATGACGATGCTCTACAAAATGCACGATTAAATCTTTCAGATTTAGCATTTCTGGTCGGCCTTTTACCAATGCCACATTGTTAACACTGAACGAAGTTTGTAGCTGACTATATTTAAAAAGCTTATTCAGCACAACGTTTGGAACAGCATCGCGTTTTAAGTCGAACACCATGCGCATTCCTTCTCTATCACTCTCGTCGCGCACATCGCTTATTCCTTCGATTACCTTTTCGTTTACTAAATCGGCAATTTGTTTTATTAAAGTGGCCTTATTAACTTGATATGGAATCTCGCTTACTACAATTTGGTCTTTACCTGTTTTAGATGTTTCAAAACCTGCTTTAGCACGCATTACTATTCTACCCCTGCCAGTTTCGAAAGCATTTTTTACCCCTTCATAACCATAGATAATTCCGCCTGTAGGAAAATCAGGAGCTTTAATATGGCGCATTAATTCGGCTATTGTAATATCTCGGTTATCGATATAAGCAACAATACCATCCACACATTCAGATAAATTATGTGGTGCCATATTGGTTGCCATACCCACTGCGATACCAGCGGCACCGTTCATCAACAAGTTTGGAACCTTGGCAGGTAAAACACTTGGTTCAGTTAAACTGTCATCAAAGTTTGGCCTGAAATCAACTGTGTTTTTATCGATATCCACCAATAACTCTTCTGCCATTCTCCTTAAACGGGCCTCTGTATAACGCATAGCAGCAGGTGGATCACCATCTACAGAACCAAAGTTACCCTGACCATCCACCAACATATAACGCATGTTCCATTCTTGAGCCATACGAACCATGGTATCATATACAGATGAGTCGCCATGTGGATGGTACTTTCCTAGAACCTCTCCTACAATACGTGCCGACTTTTTATAAGCTCGATTTGAGGCCAAGCCTAATTCCGTCATACCATACAATACCCTTCTGTGCACAGGTTTTAAGCCATCTCGTACATCTGGTAGGGCTCTACTCACAATAACCGACATCGAATAATCGATGTATGCGGTTTTCATTTCATCCTCAATGTTGATTTGTATAATTCTATCTTCTGCCATAATTCG
>JAKRSG010000080.1 GCA_022402405.1 Bacteroidia bacterium
TAAATGTGGCCGACCAATTACTAGTATCTACGCTGTTAATGCATCTTGTGCGCCAAAAGTATTTGGTATGAAAAAGTAAATCTCCAGGCATATTTGCTACAATATATTTAGGATCAAAATCGTCTGGCACATGTAAATCTACTCCTGTAGCATGTTGATTGGAGTTAAATTGATTAGTGGTATCTATTTCCCACTGTATATGAGTTGAACCTGTTATTCCTACAATCAAACCATTGGTTTGTGGTCCGGTACCAATAAAGTTATTGGGCGGGTAATTCAAGGAAGGAGCTGAAGGAGTTGTAAATAATCTAGAGCTAGGTTGAGCTTGTTCTTGCCCTTTCATGGCATACACACGCCAAATATATTTCTGACCATATAACAAAGTTGTATCTGCTATAAAAATGGTTCCGACCCTTCTAAATGAATCTATACGAATATAATAAGAAGATGGTGTAGCTGGCCAAACAGAACCCGTATCAATTTCTAAAACATGTCCGGTTGCCCAAGCAAAAGAATAAAAATTTAATTGAGGTCGAACTGTGGTGATAGTAGAATTATTGAATGGTTGCGACAGATTAACTTGACCATTAAATATTTTAAAATTTAGTTCTACCCATGGAAGAGTATCCCTCTCATGAAAAGCTCTTATACGCCAAGGGTATTGAGTGTTTAAACTAAGAGTATCTTTTAACGTGTAAATAAGAGAATTGGTAATCGTATCAGACAGCAGGCTCGATTTTGCCATATCGCTAAAAACCTGTATTTGATAGCGAGTTCCTCGCAATTGATTCCAAGATAATATGGGATTTAAAGCTGTAACCGTACCCCCATTAGAAGGACTTATACCTGCGATATTGCTTTTAATTCTAATGGCCTGAACCGATGACCATGGTCCGTAAGAGTTGCCATAAAAACCACGCAAACGCACATAATAATCTTTGCCAAACATGAGGTTTTGAAAGGTATCTTGAATTTCTCCACTGCTATTAATATGATTCTGCAAATTGGAGGTGTTAAAGGTAAGAGTAGTATCTAATTGAACTTGAATATTAGACAACCCAGCATTTGTCCAATTTACAAAATACATAGGATCAACAATAAACAATGAGCTAGAGGTACTCCATGTAGGGCCCGCATGGGTGGTATATTTGTTTAAGTTCGACCATAACAAAGTATCACCAAAAACCGTAAAACTACGAACCCTCCAATAAATGGTTTGGTTGTAGGTAAAAAAAGTTGAGTCTGTGAATCTATTTGTGTAGGTAACAGTACTTCTTTTTAAAGGCGAATTTAAATTGATAGTTGTATCTACTTCAAATTGGTATAAAACAGTAGAATCGTTGGTGCCATAATTTTGCGATTGAAGAGCAACAATATTTCCGGTAGTATTATTGTTTGGACCAACAATTCCTGTGTTCCCCAGTACAACGGTAAAACTTCTTGAAGCACTCCAAACTGAAGTATCATTAGGTTTGTAACAGCGAGCACGCCAATAGTAAGTTTTGCCTATTTTTAAAACCGGAGAAGAAGTACCATTAAACGTAGCATGCGCAGTAAAGAATGGCGGATTATTAAATGTACTAAGAGTATCTAACTGAAATTGATAACCCGTTGCTCCCGACACAGAATTACAAATGAGAGTAGGCCTAAAAAAAGAAAACGTTGCATTGGCAGCTGGGCTCGACAAGGTTGGAGCGTTGATTGAAAACACCTTTGTTACAATGTATAATTGCAATATAAGCAAGAACTTAAATTTCATGTTTCGAATGTAAAGATTATTAACTAAATTGTAATCTTAAAAATTTCTAAAAAACAAGCACTGCTGTCTGGGATAATAAATGAGATTCTTCGCTAACGCTCTGAATGACCCGTTATTCGCTTGTTTTAATAGGCAGGGGGCTTGGAGGCAGCGAAGCTGCCTCCAAGCCCCCTGCCTATTAGGTTTAAAACATTGTCTTTCTGAGCGTAACGAGGTGAAGCGAAGAATCTTCAATATTTTAGAAGGATTTTTCTGGACAGCAGTGAAAAATAACCTTAAACATCTAACTCTAAAAAAGTGAATTATCCCATTTTTTCAATATTTTTACAACTAATAAATATTAAGTAATGGCAAAAAAAATTTCAATAAACGGATACCCTTTTATGTCTTATGAGAAAGAGATGTATGAACCAAATGAATTATTAAACAGGGCAAAAGACTTTTATTTATTTATGAATGAGAGAAGGACTGTTAGAGATTTTTCGGACAGGCCAATTAAGAGAGAAGTAATAGAAAACATACTGTTAACAGCTTCTTCGGCACCTAGTGGAGCGCATAAACAACCCTGGACATTCTGCGTGGTAAGCGATCCAGAAATTAAGAAAAAAATAAGAACAGCCGCAGAAGAAGAAGAAAAAATTAGTTATGAAAGTCGAATGAATGAAGAGTGGAAAAATGATTTAGCAGCCTTGCAAACCAATTGGGAAAAACCATTTTTAGAGATTGCACCCTATTTAATAATTGTATTTAGTAAAAGTTATTCTGTTGACGAAAATCAGAATAAACAGCAGAACTATTATGTAAAAGAAAGTTGCGGCATAGCTTGCGGAATTTTACTTACTGCTATTCATCATGCAGGATTAGCCGCTTTAACACATACGCCTAGCCCAATGAACTTTTTAAACAAAATTTTAGACCGACCACAAAACGAAAAACCATTTTTACTTATCCCGGTAGGCTACCTTGCAAAAGAATGTTTTGTACCCTGTTTGGAGAGAAAACCCCTAAACGAAATCTCTGCTTGGTATTAGCAAAAATTTATTGGGCTATCATTGGATTAAATAAATTATACGCCTTGATTGAAACAACTCAATCAATCTATCCTGCTAGGATTGAAGATTTGGTAAAATGATGTTTAAAGTACTTATAAAACACAAAAGCACCGCATTAAAATGCAGTGCTTTTGCGGAAATAGAGCTAAAATATTATTTGTTACCCATAGCTTCAACTGTGCCAGAAAGCGCGAGCAAATCATCTTTTAAGCCATTTACAAAATCATTCATATTTTGCATGTTTTCTCGTAAAACCGCAGTTTGCCTTTCGGTATAATGCTGTGCATTTCTGCTTTCGTTTGCAAGTTTAGCATCAAAGCTTTTCAATTGCTCTTCAAGCTCCACTTTTTTATCTAATAAACTACGTTCGATATTTGCAAATTTTACATGCTGATCATGCAGCAATGCCTTTATTTGTTTTTTGCTATTTAACCAAGAATAAGCAGCCAAGCCTATGCCAGCTAACGCTAAAACCCAAAGCAGCATAAGTTGCGTTTTTAGTCCTTTAAGCTGCTCGTTTAAGGCTAATAATCCCTCATTAGATTCTTTTTGAACCTCTTCTATGGATGTTCTTGTTTGGTTTAAAGAATCGGATGTAAGCGCTATTTTAAAATTAGTTGAATTCAACACCTCTTCAACTTGTTTCATTTGAAGTATTAAGGCCTCAATTTCTTTGTCCTTATTACCCATAGTTCCTCGTATTGAACCAATAGAGCCTTGCAAAGATTTGATTTGATTTCGCAAAGAAGTACTCAAAGAATCGTAGTCTTTTTTTAAGACATAAGGTGATGGTCCCGAAGGTTTTTTAGCAACAGGTGTAGGAGCTGGTTTGGGTTCAGGCTTGCGCTGAGCTATTGTAAAAGTAACAACAGAAAATAGAAACACTAGTAAAGTTATTTTTTTCATATGATTTATTTTATATTTCAATATTGGTGAATATTTTTCAATATTTTATTAACCAACTGAAATTTAATACGTTTACAAGTAATTACCTCTTTATTGATTAGTTAACATCTTTAGAAAAATTGGGGTTTCAAGATCTTGGGGCTTGTGTAGAATTAACAATAATTAAATACATTTGAAAAAATTAAAACAACATGTTAACCACCACCACACACAGCATTGAAGGCAAAGTAATATCAGAATACAAAGGCATTGTTACAGGAGAGGTAATTATAGGTGCCAATTTTGTAAAAGATATTTTCGCGAGCTTTAGAGATTTCTTTGGCGGTAGAGCCGAATCTTACGAACGCGTTTTAAGAGAAGCCAAAGAAAAAGCCCTAGAAGAAATGATTACCGAAGCCCGCAGAATGGGTGCCGACGCCATTGTTGGCGTAGATTTAGATTACGAAACCCTTGGTCAAAGAGGCAGCATGCTTATGGTTTCTGCTTCTGGAACAGCGGTGAAGTTTTAATTACGAATTACGAATTACAGATTACGAATTATGAAGTATGAATTATGAATGAAGGCAAGTTTGGTTTTCATTCATACTTCATAATTCATAATTCATAATTATTTAGAAATTTTTTACAATGAAAGAAAATTACCATATAGCCGAGCGTTTTATGCGCTATGTGCAGATAGACACAACGGCTGATCCAAATTCTGATACGCAGCCGTCCTCGATGAAGCAAAAGGATTTGAGTAGACTTTTGGTTCAGGAATTATTAGAAATGGGTGTTAGTGATGCCGAGTTGGATGAGCATGGATATGTGTATGCTACTATTCCGGCTACTAGCAATAAACAATTGCCAACCATTTGTTTTTGTTCTCATGTAGATACGGCACCCGATTGCAGTGGAACGGATGTGAAGCCGATTTTACATAAGAATTGGGATGGTTCTGATATAGTGCTGCCAGATGATGAAAGCATTGTAATAAGCACTAAAAATCACCCTTATTTGTTAGAAAGAATTGGCGATGATATCATCACAGCATCAGGTAAAACCTTGTTGGGTGCAGATGATAAAGCAGGCGTTGCCATAATCATGGATTTGGCCAAATACTTAATGGAAAATCCGCAAATAGAACATGGTAAAGTGCGTATTTTATTTACACCCGATGAAGAAATTGGCAGAGGAGTTGCCAAGATAGATATGGAAAAATTGGGTGCCGATTTTGGCTATACTTTAGATGGCGGTGAACGCGGACATTTAGAGGGCGAATCGTTTTCGGCAGATGGCTGCACCATTGTGTTTAAAGGCATTAGCGCCCACCCAGGTTATGCTAAAAACAAAATGGTAAATGCCCAAAAAGTATTGGCTTACTTCTTAACCTTATTGCCATCTGACACTTGGTGTCCGGAACAAACAGAAGGCTACGAGGGCTTTGTGCACCCGGTGCATATTTCGGGCGAGTTAGAAGAAGCTAAGGTGCAGTTTATTATTCGCGACTTCGAAACCGCAAAACTAGCAGAATACGAAAACCGATTAGCAGAATTGGCTCAGGCCGCCATAGAGAAATTTCCAGGTGCCACTTATACCCTATCTGTGCAGGAACAATACCGCAACATGCGCGAAATATTAGACCTGAACCCACATGTGATGCAGATTGCCAAAACAGCTTACGAAAAAAGTGGCTTAGTTCCAGAAATTAGAAACATACGTGGCGGAACAGACGGCTCTAGGCTTTCTTTTATGGGTTTACCTTGCCCCAACATATTTACCGGCGAAATGGGTATTCACAGCAAACAAGAATACGTGAGCGTGCAAGACATGCAGAAAGCGGTAGAAGTATGCTTGAATATTTTAATTACGAATTAAAAATTACGAATTACGAATTAAAACCAATTATGAATGAAGGCAGGAATTGGTTTTCATTCATAATTAAGAAATAGCTTCAATAATATCTTGGCGGGTGATGATGTGAACATCTCCCATGAGGTCTTTTACTAATACGGCTGCGTTTTCTTTGGTAATCATTCTGCTTACATCCTCTAAACTTGCGCTAGGAGCTACAAATGGGAAAGGAGGATTCATTACTTCTTTCACAGATTTTCCTTTTATTTCACTATTTTCTAAGAGTAAATTAAAGAGCGTATTGTCGTTTAAAGAGCCGGTGTACTCTCCTATTTCGTTGGTAACAGGTATTTGAGAAATAGAAAACTTACGCATAATTTTAAGGGCAGATTCTACGCTTTGATCTTCTTTGGCTGTAACCAATTTTAGGTGTTTATGACTTTCAATTAAGTTGATGGCTTTGGTTTGTTCGTTTAACAAAAAGCCTCTATCGCGCATCCAATCTTCGTTAAACATTTTACCCAAATAACGCGTTCCATGATCGTGAAAGATAACCACTACCACATCGCCTTCTTTGAACATATGCCTCATTTGCATTAGTCCAGCCATGGCCGAACCAGCTGAGTTACCTGCAAAAATACCTTCTTCACGAGGTATTCTGCGAGTCATCATAGCAGCATCTTTATCGGTAACTTTTTCGAAGTGGTCTATTAAACTAAAATCTACATTGGCAGGTAAAAAATCTTCACCAATACCTTCTGTGATGTATGGATAGATTTCGTTTTTATCAAAAATACCTGTCTCTTTATACTTCTTAAATACCGAGCCGTATGTATCAATTCCAAGTACCTTAATATTAGAATTTTTCTCTTTCAAGAATTTGGCTGTACCGCTGATGGTTCCGCCTGTTCCTACACCTACCACTAAGTGGGTTATTTTCCCTTCGGTTTGAGCCCAAATTTCTGGTCCAGTACTTTCATAATGAGCAGAAGAATTAGATAAATTATCGTACTGATTAGGCTTCCAAGAATTAGGTACTTCATTTATCAACCTACTCGAAACTGAGTAATAAGAACGCGGGTCTTCTGGTTCAACATCGGTAGGACAAACAATAACTTCTGCACCAAACGCTTTTAGGGCATCTACTTTTTCCTTGCTTTGCTTGTCTGTGGTAGTAAAAATACACTTATAACCTTTTATAACCGAGGCAATGGCCAAGCCCATACCTGTATTACCGCTAGTGCCCTCAATGATGGTATAACCTGGTTTAAGCAAACCTGCTTTTTCGGCATCTTCAATCATTTTAACAGCCATTCTATCCTTAATTGAGTTACCAGGATTGGTAGTTTCTACCTTTGCTAAAACCGTACAAGGTAAATCCTTAGTTATTTTATTTATTTGAACCAAAGGCGTATTTCCTATGGTTTCCAAGATATTTTTACTCCACATGGGTTCAAAACTAACAAGAAAAACTTGAACTAAAAAGTTTTGATTGAGCTTAAGATGACTAAAATCTAATTTGAAATATGCATATTTGAAACGCCAATAAGTGAAAACCTTGAGTATTTTATCCAAAAAATTCGAACTAAATAAGTATAATAGCTTACAGATTTATCAATTTTTGAGATTTGGAACCTTCTTCCTTATCTCCATTTTATTGGCTAAAATTACCTATGCACAATTTACCTCTGGATTTGGCACATTAATACTCAGCAAATACGAAATGCTCATGCTCTTGAGCTCAAGCTTAACTTGGTTTTGGGTATCGAGTATTACCAATACGTTAATTCCATTTTATCATGGATGCGAGGCCCGAAAACAAAAAAGAATTCTGTTTAACGCTTTTGCCATCCTTACTATTTTTAGCTTAGTTGCAGGAATCTTAGCCTATATTATCGGCACCTATAAATATCCAAAAGATTCAGATTTATTTTTAATGTTTGGGCTAGTGGTTTTCCTTAATACACCTACCTATATGGCCGATTATATTTTCTTTTTAAAAGAGAAATATAGGTCATTAATTATTTGGGGAATAAGTACCTTTTTGGCTCATATTGTGCTATTATGTTTGCCCATTTACATGAAGCAAACACTTAACCTAGCTATTAATTTATTGGTTATTCTGAGCCTAATTAAATTTAACTATACCATTATTCTTTTGATGAAATATTCAATTATTTCATTTCATACCCGACTTATTATGGAGTTCATGAAAAAGGTTTTACCCTTTATGTTCTCTATATTTTTGGCAGGTAGCATGGATTATATAAATAGTTATATTGTTGAGTATTATTTCGATCCCATACAATTTACTATTTTCAGGTACGGTTCAAAAGAACTCCCAATATTTTTGATTTTAGCTAATTCTTTAAGTAATATTTACAGTGGAGATATTGCTAATTTAAACAAAGAAGGCATGTTAAATGAAGGATTAGCTAAATTAAAAGCTAGCTCAACCAAGCTCATGCGTTGGTTGTTTCCGGGCACTATTTTACTGCTTCTTTTTAGCAAACCATTGTTTCAATTAGCCTATAATGCAGATTTAACTGAAGGATACAGAATATTTAACATTTACCTATTATTAATTGTAAGTCGAATGTTATTCCCACAAACGGTTATCATGGGTTTAATGAAGAATAGAATATTCTATTTAGTTAGCACCAATTACCTTATACTAAACATCATATTATCATTCTGGTTCATTGGCATTTGGGGCATCGAAGGAATTGCCTATGCCACGGTAATATCCTTTATGGTAGAGAAAATACTCTTGGTAGTATATTGCAAAATGGAAGGTGTAGATATCAGAAAATATACCTCTTTGGGCGAATATTTAATCTATTCAAGCATAACTGTTGCCGTATTTTTCCTTAATTTATTTGGGTATATTTCGATATAGATTTTGCTTTATACGTTTTCGTTTTGGTTAAAATTACTCATTTGCCAAAAGGTAAAATAAGGTTTCCGAAACGATAAAAACGGCTTAAAAGACATTTATTGGCAAAATAAGGTTTTTATTTTAACCTTATTTGCTATTTTTGCTTCCGTTATGGCATTAAACCCTTTTTCCGAAGAACAAATTATTGCAAGGCTGCAATTCGAAAACCCTTGGTGGTCGAATGGTAATTTAGATCCATATTACCAAACCTTTAAACCTAGATTATATTTTAATCTTTTCTACCCTTTAATAAAAAACACAAGTGTGCATAGGGCAAGTGTTTTAATGGGTCCACGACGTGTTGGTAAAACAGTGATGATATACCAAACTATTCAGCAATTAATTTATGAAGGTATATCCCCGCAAAAAATACTTTTCGCTTCTATTGAAACGCCTATTTATAACAATATTCCACTCGAAGAATTATTCTCCCTAGCAAAAAAAGCCGTTGGAGATTCTGATTCGACAGGTTGGTTTGTATTTTTCGACGAAATTCAGTATTTAAAAGAGTGGGAAATACATTTAAAATCGCTGGTCGATTTATATAGAAATACAAAGTTTATTGCTAGTGGTTCGGCCGCGGCTGCATTAAAACTGAAGAGTAATGAGAGCGGTGCAGGCAGGTTTACAGATTTTATGCTACCTCCTTTAACTTTTTACGAATTTATACACCTTAAAAACTTAGATGCCTTAATTAAAGCAGACACCCTAAATTGGAAAGGTAATATTGCCCTTTTTTCATCTACCACAAACATCACGGAGTTGAATAAACATTTTATCAATTATGTAAATTTTGGTGGATATCCAGAAGTGATTTTTAATCGAGAAATCCAGAGTAATCCAGACAGGTTTATGCGAGCAGATATTATTGACAAAGTTCTGCTCAGAGATTTACCGGGTTTATATGGAATCCAAGATGTGCAGGAATTAAACTCACTATTTACCACCATTGCATGGAATAGTGGTCAGGAATGTAGTATCGACGAACTTAGTAAAAGTAGTGGCGTAAAGAAAACCACACTTAGGCAATATCTCTCCTATTTAGAAGCAGCTTTTTTAGTCCATATTGTAAAACGAGTCGACCAAAAAGCTGGCAGGTTTCAACGAGAAAATTTCTTTAAAATATACCTTACCAACCCAAGTTTAAGAAGCGCTCTTTTTGCCCCAATAACAGCCGAATCTGATGGTATGGGAGCTATTGTTGAAACCGCTATTTTTAGTCAATGGATGCAGAGAACATCTTTTATCCCCTATTATGCCAGATGGAAAAATGGAGAAGTAGATTTGGTTAATATCAGCAGAAAAAACAACAAACCTGATTGGGCTGTTGAGGTAAAATGGAGCAATCGTTTTTTTGAAGCCCCAAATGAGTTAAAAAGCCTTTGCTCGTTTTGTGAAGAAAATAATCTTAAAGAAGCACTTGTGACTACCATCGACAAAACCGGTTCAAAAGAGTATAAAGAAATTCAAATACAATTTATACCCGCATCGGTATATGCTTATAACGTAGGCAAAAACACCTTAGAAAGTCAAAAATAATCTATAAAGACTCTCAAAACAAAAATCATATAAAAACCTGAGGAAGGTCATTTAAGATAGGTTCAGACATAGATAGTTTCGTTGCCATTAAATTATCAACCTATGTCTATTTACCAACAAGCAGGCCATATACCCAATAAGCGCCACGTTGTTTTTCGTCAGCCAAATGGCAATTTGTACCATGAAGAATTAGTAGGAACAGAGGGTTTCGCTGGGTTATCTTCACTTGTTTATCACCTTCATCCACCAACGGTTGTAAAGGAACATGGCACGCCTTATTCGGTTCGACCCGAAATAATTATTGAAGACAACTTGCAAGCGCGCAGTTATCTTGGCTATCAAGTGGAACCAAATACAGATTATATAAAAAGCAGAAAAACGCTTTTTGTAAACGATGATATGACCATTGGTTTGGCCGCTCCAAGCAAAAGTTTAACTGAATACTTTTTTAAAAATGCGGATGCTGATGAAATGATTTTCGTACATAATGGTTCGGGTTTGTTAAAAACGATGTATGGCCAAATTCCATTTGCTTATGGAGATTATCTAATTATTCCAAGAGGAACGGTTTATCAATTACATTTCGATGGTTCAGAAAATAAACTATTAATCGTTGAGTCTTTTGGTCCGATAGAAACACCTAACAGATACCGAAATAATTACGGTCAGTATTTGGAGCATTCTCCATTTTGCGAGCGAGATTTTAAACGTCCAACACAGCTCGAAACCATTGATGAGCAAGGAGATTTTCTAATAAACATTAAAAAACGCGGACTCATTTACCCATACGTTTATGGTAACCATCCATTTGATGTGGTAGGTTGGGATGGCAATCATTATCCGTATGCTTTTTCTATCTTTAATTTTGAACCTATCACCGGTCGTATTCATATGCCACCTCCTATTCATCAAACCTTTCAAGGAAAGAACTTTGTGATTTGTTCGTTTGTGCCGAGGTTATACGATTACCATCCAGACGCTATTCCTGCACCTTACCACCACAGCAATATCGATAGCGACGAGCTATTATATTATGTAGATGGCGATTTTATGAGTAGAAATAATATCCAAAAAGGACAAATCACTTTACATCCAGGCGGATTGCCTCATGGTCCGCACCCGGGCGCCATAGAGCGCAGCATTGGCAAAAAAGAAACCAACGAATTAGCCGTTATGATTGATCCATTTAATCCAGTAAAAATTACGAAAGAAGCAATGGAATATGAAGTAAAAGATTACTATCAAAGTTGGCAATAACATAAAAAATAAAGCAATTAAATTATGAATACAGCAGACCTTACAGAAGTAAAAAACTTCACTTACAGTGGCGACAAAATCTTCGAAAAAGCGCAAGATTTTCTGCCTATTAACGGTACCGATTATGTTGAATTATATGTGGGCAATGCTAAACAAGCTGCGCACTTTTATAAAACAGCATTTGGTTTTCAAGACTTGGCTTATGCCGGATTAGAGACAGGATTAAGAGACCGCACATCTTACGTTTTACAACAAGGGAAAATTCGTTTAGTATTAACCACTCCATTTGATCCAGAGAGTGAAATTGCCCAGCACCTTAGATTACATGGAGATGGTGTAAGAGTAATTGCCTTATGGGTAAACGATGCCTACGATGCTTATGAGCAAACTACCTTAAGAGGTGCAAAATCTTTTATGGAACCAAAAACCATTACAGATAAAGATGGTGAGGTAAGAATGAGTGGTATCCATACTTATGGCGATACCGTTCATATTTTTGTAGAACGTAAAAACTATAATGGATTATTTTTACCCGGGTTCGAAAAGCTTGAAACAGGCTATAATCCTGGTGAAACAGGCCTTCGTTACATAGACCATATGGTGGGTAATGTTAGCCTAGGAGAAATGAATAAATGGTCGAACTTCTACGCAGAAGTGATGGGTTTTGCCAATTTAGTAACCTTTGATGATAAAGATATATCAACCGAATATACGGCATTAATGAGTAAGGTTATGACTAATGGTAACGGATATATCAAGTTCCCAATTAACGAACCAGCGCATGGTAAAAAGAAATCTCAAGTAGAAGAATACCTAGATTTTTATAGAGGTCCGGGTTGCCAACACATTGCTGTTGCCACCAACGATATCGTATTTACGATAAGCGAAATGCGCAAACGAGGAGTAGAATTCTTATATGTTCCCGGCACCTATTACGATACCGTTAAAGAACGCGTAGGAATTATTGAAGAAGATTTAGAAGAATTAAAAAAATGGGGAATTATGGTTGATAGAGATGAAGAAGGATACCTACTTCAAATCTTTACAAAACCTGTAGAAGACCGTCCAACCTTATTTTTCGAAATCATACAACGCAAAGGAGCCAAATCTTTTGGCAAAGGAAACTTCCAAGCATTGTTCGAATCTATTGAAGCAGAGCAAGCCCGAAGAGGCACTTTGTAAAGAATAACAACATGGTTTAAAAAAGTCGTGTAGAATTTAATTTCTGCACGACTTTTTTTATGCCTATTGGAATTCTGAACAATAAAAATATATTCGTATAAACGAATAAATTATGAAAAAATTAAGTTTACTATTTTTCGGTTTGATCCTATTCGCTTTTGCGTGTAAAAAAGAAGAAAACAAACCCACAGGGGAAATCCCTACGCCAAAAGATTCGGTTCAAACCGAAAAGATAATTGAGATAAAAACTAGCTTTGGAACCATGTATATGTGGTTATACAAAGAAACCCCATTGCATAGAAACAATTTTTTAGGCTTGGCAGATTCTGGATATTTTAATGGAAGCACCTTTCATAGGATTATCAAAGATTTTATGATACAAGGAGGCGATCCAAACAGCAAAGATAGCGACCCAAGTAATGATGGTACTGGTGGTCCGGGTTACACTATTCCGGCCGAGATAATAGATAGCATAAAACACACTTATGGCTCTGTAGGTGCTGCCCGAACCAACAATCCAGCAAAGGCTTCCAGCGGTTCACAATTTTATATAGTAACTAATAAAAACGGTACCCCACATTTAGACAAGAACTACACTGTTTTTGGTAAGTTATTATCGGGAGTGGAGATTGCTTATACTATTTCTACACAAAGTAAAGATAGCAAAGACAGGCCATTTGAAGATATAAAAATGGAGATTAAAGTAGTTGAAAAAACACTCGAACAATTAAAGTCTGAGTTTAACTTCACACCCTAATTTAAAAAATTATTTACTGTTTCAAAGAATAGTTGTGGTGCCTCAGCATGAACCCAATGGCCAGCTTGAGGAATCACAACTATTTCATTTTTGGGGAATAGCTTATTAAAATCTAATTCATCTTCGTAGTTAATATATCTGCTATTGGCACCCTTTATCACTAGGGTATCTCCGTTAAAAACACCATTACTTATTATAGCTTTTATGATTTCATCATAATCTGCATGAAGAGTTTGAAGATTCATTTTCCAGGCATAAGAACCATCTTCTTTCCTATCCAGATTTTTGAGTAAAAACTGACGAGTACCGAAATCAGGCACATGAGGTTCCATCATTTGCTCGGCATGTTTTCTAGATTCAATCTTGTTTAACTCCACCGAAAATATAGCCTTAAAAACATCATCATGACCTCTTTTATATTGTTTAGGAGCAATATCTACAACAATTAATTTATCTACTAAATCTGGGTAATCTAAAGCAAATTGCATGGCTACCTTGCCTCCCATCGAATGCCCAATGATGGAAACCTTGTTTAACTCATGCGTTTCTATGAAAAGCTTTACATCAGAGACCATAAGTGCTAATGTGTGATTATTAGAATGACCCGATTTACCATGATTTCTTTGGTCTATAGCATAAACTTTATGTGTTTTGCCAAACTGAGAGGCAAGTGTATGCCAATTATCTAGCGAACCCATAAAGCCATGCAAAATTAAAAGCGGATTTCCTTCTCCGTATACTTTGTAATGTAAATGCATTTCAGAAAAATTTTCGCAAATCTACGTAAATAAACAGGCCTATTGAATAATAAAATAATGTAATTTATGCGGAAATTAAGAATTAAAAATTTCTTAAATATTGTTTTTGTCGTTTATTCTAAATAATTTAGTTCCAACAAATTAATTAAGTATGAAAAAAATCTACACACGAATTTTTTACCTGTTTATCTTATTGGGAATATCTCAATATATACAGGCACAAAGCTACACTTATTTTAACGTACCAACAGCAGCAAACGGCACATCTGGCGCTGGTAGAGGTCCGCTAAACAATGTTAATGCACATAGAAGTTGTGCTATTTATTCGGCTGCAGAATTTAGCGGATTATTAAACGCTGGTGACACTATTTTTAGATTAGGATTTTCTGTTAATAACCCTAATGGAAATACCGCTCCTATTAATGGTAACATTAAAATCTATATGGTTAATACCAGTGATGCTACCTTTTTAAAGAGTACTACATGGGCTACCTTGTTAACTACACCAACAGCCATGGATACTAATTACAATGGACCATTTACTATTCCAAATGTTGCAACCAATTTTTTTACTGCATTAAGCAAACCTTTTGTTTATACTGGTGGTGGTGTTTATGTAGCTTATGAGTGGACAACCACTACGCCAAGTACAAATGCTATTATTTATAATTGTAATACAGGTATTGTAAACGGACAAAGAAATGTGCAAGGGGCGAGTTTAGCAACATTAACCACTTTAACTGGAACTAGTAGTTTTAGAGCGCAATTGCTAATAGGGGTAAAAACTCCACAAAACGATGCTCAGGTTTTGGAGGTATATTCATTAGGAAAATTACCTATACCATTTGCAGCTCCACATACTGTTAAAGCAAATGTTAGAAATGGAGGTACAGACACATTATATAACAAATGGTTTTATTTAAGTGTTGGACCTACAAATGTTTTAGGCGATTCATTAATGGTAGATACCCTATTACCAAACCAAGGTAGAACCATAGAATTTCCTGCATATACGCCAACAATTGTTGGTTTCGACACAGTGAAAGTTTTTTGTTCACCAGACAACAACAATCAAAATAACTTAAAAAAATATGGTCAGGTAGTTAATTTAAACACATATAACTATGCAGATCCATTAAGAGGTCCAAATGGTGGAGTTGGATTTACTGGAGGTACTGGAGACTTCGTAGCTAAGTTCCCTTATTCGGGATCTAATAGTATTAATCAGATTGGAGTAAACTTTAATACAGGAGGTACAAGTTTAAAAGTAGGTATTTGGGATACAACCGCTACTGGAACACCTGGTACCTTACTTTGGTCATCGCCAAACTTCTTAACCACAGCTGGACTAAACACTATCCCTGTAAACCCTCCTATTCCAATTTCAGGAACTTTCTTTGTGGGAGTAATCCAAACAGGAACGGTAAATGCTGCCTTCTCATATCAAAATGAAATTCCAATTAGAGCTCAAACATTTTATTATACTGCACCAACTGGCGGCACTACATGGACCGACTTCTTAACTACTAACTCAAACTTTAGGTTTATGATTGAACCAAGATTACAAATGGCCAATGACCTTGGTGCTACTGAAATAAGTTCACCGTGTAATTCTTTCCCATTAGGACAAGGAAGTATTATTCCAGCAGCAACATTTTATAATTATGGATCTAATAGTCAGTTTAGCACTTTAGTGAAAGCACGTGTTTACAA
Source organism: Bacteroidia bacterium (assembly GCA_022402405.1). Taxonomy (GTDB): domain Bacteria; phylum Bacteroidota; class Bacteroidia; order UKL13-3; family UKL13-3; genus B1. The sequence goes on from JAKRSG010000080.1 coordinate 15,695, forward strand.
TAATGCTAATGCAGTAGTATATTCCGACAGTGCTGTAATTTCTTTTATATTACCAGGTACTAACGAAAACGTAGTATTTACTAATTCCTTTACACCAACCTTACCAGGTACTTATACTGTTAAAATTTGGTCAGAGTTAAGTGGCGACGGAGATTTAAACAACGACACTGCCAGCAAAACCATTGTAGTACAAGATTTAATTGCAGGTACTTCATCTGGATTTAGATTACAATTAGATGGTGTAGATGATTATATTTCTATTCCATACAGTGCTAACACCAAGCCTAACTCCAATTTTACCATAGAAACATGGGTTCGTCCGAGTAGTTTAATTTCTGTTGGTACCATTTACTCTAAAGACTCTACAGCATCTGATACCTCTTTAACCATAACATTAAGTGGATTAACTCCAGTATTGACATTAAAAACTAGCAATAGCTTTGTTAATTTAAGCAGCACAGTTAATACTATTCTTAATTCTTGGTCGCATATTGCAGTTACCTACGATGGAACTAATTTGAGAATGTATGTTAATGGTGAAATTGGTTTAGATACTACCATCTCAGGCAGCGTAGAAAGTAAATTATGTCCAACCTACCTAGGAAGAAAAGCTGGCATTAGTACTTCTTTAAACGCCGGTATAGAAAACTTTGCGTTTTGGAATACAGCAAGAACACAAAGTGAAATTATATTAGGTTTACATAGAAAAATACCTGCATTAACCAATCCAAATTTAACTTGTTATTTAAGGTTTGATGAAGGAGCCAATTCTGTACCATTATCTGATGCTTCAGGGAATTGTAATGTAGGTGTTATGAACAACTTTGATCCTGCAGTAGCTTGGTTTCTAAGTTCATTACCACTTGATACTACCAACGGAACATTGGTTACTTTTACCAGCAGTGGCGTTCAATCTTTTGCAGGCAAAAACCTACAAATAGATATGCAGAATGTTTCTGGAAGTGTAGATGTGGTAGCACACTATATTAGAGAAACTCCATTAGGATTTTTACCTGATACGGTAATTAGTAGTTCACCAAAAACCGGACATAACCGTTATTGGATTTTATACAAATACGGAACAGGTACATTTGATAGCTGTTTAGCTACCTTCCAATTACCAGCAGGTAACATTGGTACAGGTGCAAGTGTTACAGATTTCTATTTGGCATCTAGAGACAATGGTGCCTCAGGCTTATGGAATTTAGCCAGAAACCCTGCCGATTCAGTTAATATATTGGGTCAGACACTTAGATTCTGGTTACCAAGTAGTAATACGTTTGTTAAGCAATATGGCTTAGCAAGTATTGGCACAAATAACCCATTACCTGTAATTTATGCTTATTTTAAAGGTAGCAAACAAGATAATGGAGTACAATTAAACTGGGCTACTGCAAGCGAAATTAACTCAGATTATTTTGTTATAGAGCGTAGTTTAGATGGCAAAAACTTTAGTCAAATAAACAAAGTACAAGCAGCAGGTAACAGTATAGTTAACCAATTTTATTCATACTTAGATAAAGAAGCATTGCAATTAGGAGCTAAGGTTGTATATTACCGTTTGAACCAAATTGATTTAGATGGTTCGGAGGAATACTCTCCTATTGTTGCTATTAACTTAAATGAAAAAGATGCATTTAAGGTTCAAGAAATACTACCAAATCCATTTAAAAACAACTTAGAATTAGTGATTAATTCATCTGAAGAATTAAGCATAAATATTGAGTTGAGTAATTTAAATGGTCAGGTTTTAGTTAGCAAAAAAGTAAACACAGAAGCAGGTTCACAGAGACTAAGAATTGAAGAGGCAGATCAGCTTCCTGAAGGTATTTATTTTGTTAAGATCCATACTGGGGCATACTCAGAAGTACACAAATTAATTAAGATTAAATAAATCTTATTAAGTTGATTGGCAAAGGCACTCAGAGTAATTTTGGGTGCCTTTTTTTATTATATTAATTTAAAAATACCTAATTATAGGTATTGTAATAAATGATACGTGCAACGTTATTTGTTTTACTCAATCCTCAAAATAACTCAATTTGAAAAAATTTATACGACTCTCCACTATTTTCTTTTTTTATTTGATACTATGCTTTGTTAAAACAAATAAAGTAGAGGCAAAACCCATACACACAATACAAAATTCAACACCTGCTTCAGGCTTATTAAACGATATATTAAACGAATACCAAACTCTTTATTCGCGTTTAATAGCCAGTGAAACCACACTACCAGAATTACTAAAACTAGAGAAAGATAGAGTTAGAATTATCCAACTCAGAGATGCTTCTAGATTCTCTCAAATTCTTCAAAAACAAGTTATCGAAAACAAAACAAAGAACTTCGTATTTACTCCTACTTTTACTAATAATAATCTCAGCGATCAATCTATACAAGCAATAATTAACCTAACTGATATTAATTATAAATCCAAAGTAGATGTGATAGTTAATAAAGAGAGTGATGAATATAATTGGATCAAAACGAATTTTTTATTGGCTCAAAAAACCTTAACGTACCGACTGGATTTATTGGGTGTACCTGAGTTTATGGAAATCCAATTTCAGTATGCTGGTAGAAATATTAAATGTGCCTTAAGCGGAACAAGAAGTAATAAAATTAATATTACGGTAAACGATATTGCTCACAACCCTTTTTTAAATGAATGGATAATTGCTACACAAAATTTGTACAGTGTATCGGCTAGTAATTTTAAAACTCAAAAGAAGTTTCAACAAACAAGTTTTGATTTATTAAAACTAAAATTTAGTTTATATACAAATGAGTTTTGCGCCTTCGATAAAAACAATATTTACTTTTATGAGGCCAATACTAACAACCTTAAACAGCAAATTAAAATAAGTGGTATAAACGACCTCTGTTACTCCAAATCCGGCTTATTACTTGCCGTTGCTAGCAGAACAGGAATAAGTATTTTAAACACTATTACTAAAAAAGTAATCAGTCAATTAGAAACCAACTATCAAGTACAAACCTGTGCATTTTCTCCGGAGGCGGATAAAATTGCATTACTCGATTCGTATGGGGAGCGAATCCATTTTATTGAAACTGAAAAATTAAAAGAAATTTCGCAAGTAGAGTCGGCCTCAAACTCCCTTGTAACATGCGGCGATTATCTAGTATCAAATGATAACGAACATATACTGGTTCATTCCTTTAATAATCTAAAACTCAAAGCAAAAATAAATGGAAGTTACAAGAGGATTTTTGGCTATCACTTTCAAATGCAGGTTATGGCTATTGGTTCGAACCGAATAGATATAATTGACCCGAATAATGAAAAAATTATTTTTAGTAGGTCTTTTAATCCCAGTAATATTTTAGTAGCTAAAGCCAATACATTTGATGGAGATGTTTTGTTAGGTTTATCTGACAAAATATTGATAATGCCCTCTTTTCATGAAAAAGTTGAGCAATTACAAACAGCACAAACTGGCAATCCGCCAGCAATAATTGCACAAGTAGATTTTATTGAACCAAGCGGCAACAAGGCTCTAGACGCTTTTGAAACAGCTAAAATAAAAATTCAATTACAAAATACAGGCAAAGGTAATAGCAGAGGAATTCACATCAATCCGAAGCTTATTGAACCTAAAAATTCAAGCGCCTTTTCTATTGGCAATTATCATGTGGAAGCATTAGCTGCAGGGGAAAAGAAAAACATAGAAATAAACCTTAGTACCAACGAACAGTTAACAGATGGAATGGCTAAAATCTTAATTGATTTTATTGAGCAAGATGGCTTTTCGCCAAGTGCTACCGAAATAGTTATAAAAACCAATAAATACCTTAAACCATCTTATGTTATTGCCGATGTAGGAATAGAAGATAATAATCAAAACGGACTAATAGAATCGGGTGAGATTGTTAAAATAAAAGTCCGTTTAAAAAACAATGGTAGGGGTCCGGCCCTGAACCTAAACTGCCTATTTAGTTTAGGAGAAAACATTTATAGCACCGGAAAATTTAAACCAGAACATTATTTACAAGCACTAGGAAGTGAGCAGAATTTTGATTTAGATTATGAGTTTTTTATTAACGATAAATGTGCTAACGAAATACCATTATTTTTAAACTTAGAGGACTTTAACCACGAGAAAAACAACCTACGAATACCCTTGTTTAGGTCGCAAACGAATAAGAAAATCAACACCCTTGTACTCCAAGAAAACAAACAAGAAAACCAGGAAGTTTCGAGCTTAAGTATAGATATAGAAACCAATATTCCATCAACAAAAACCAATAGAAAAAACGCCATCGCCATTGTTTTGGGTATCGAAAATTATAAGAATATTAGTCCGGTTTCTTTTGCCAAAAGAGATGCCGAATTTGTGAACCAATACTTTCAAAAAGCTTTAGGGATACCAAAAGAAAACATCTATTTTAAAACTAACGAAGAGCTCACTAAAGCAGAATTTGAAAAGCTGTTTGAGCCAAATGGTTGGCTATATAAACGCGTTCAAGAAAACACAGAGGTTTATATTTATTATGCCGGACACGGAGCGCCAGATACAGAGGATGAAAAAGCTTATTTAATTCCACAAGATGGCGACCCAAATTACGCAGGTTTAACAGGTTATAGTTTAGATAGGTTATATAAAAATTTAGGCGAACTAAAATCGAATCAGATAATGGTGTTTTTAGATGCCTGTTTTAGCGGGCAAAATCGTGAGCAAAAAATGTTGTTAGCAGACGCGCGTGCTGTATCAATAAAACCCAAAAACAATAGCATTCCAGAGAAAGTTTCTGTTCTAAGTGCCTCTGCATCAAATGAAGTAAGCAGTGCTTGGCCAGAGAAAAAACATGGGTTATTTACCTATTACCTATTAAAGGGTTTACAAGGTGAAGCAGATAACGACGCAAACAACCAAATAACTTTTGGAGAGTTAGGAGCGTATGTTAGAAAATCAGTTTCAGAAAAAGCAGGATTTTTAGATAGAGTTCAAACTCCCCAGTTTAAAACCAACCAAGAAAATTACATCATTAAAAACCAATAAACACAAATATGAAAAACAACTTCAAACTCATGGCATTCGCTGCCATTTTCGTAGCATTATTTACCAGTTCGTGCACGGTTCGTCAGGTTACAGCCGACTATTTGTACTTAAGCAAACCACAGATTTTGATTAAGCCACAAATAGCCGACATCGACATTCAGAAGAAAAAGGTAGAAGCTACCATCACGGTTAAAACTTCCTTGTACAAACCAGATCCCATTGAGGCTGCCAAGAATTTAGCTTTAAAAGAAGCTATCAAAAATTCGAACGCAGATTTATTGGTTCAGCCAACTTACGATGTGAATTACAACAACAATGTAACTACTGCAACGGTAACAGGTTATCCAGCAACTTTCAAAGAGTTTAGAGAGTTTAAACCAACAGATACCGCAGCTGTTATGGCATATTCTAGAGTTATGTATGGTATAAATCAATCTGGCTCAAATGAGGCAAATAAACCTAAAGAAAAAATGATTTCTAAAGGCTCTGGCGGTGCAAAAGCTTTAGCAGGTGTTTTGGCAGTTGTAACAGTACTAACCGTAGTAATAAGTATAATAACGTATTAGTAAAAACAGCTATTATTAATTTCAAAAGCTCCCATGTGGAGCTTTTTTTATGCGCTATTGTATGAACCTATTTTTATTCAGCCTCCTATTACTTTTATTTGCTCCTATTAACGAGAAAACATTCATGAAAAAAGTATTTCAAATAGCCACTTTACTGCTTATAGGTTTTGGTTCAGCCAAGGCCCAGCCTGCCTTTATAAAAGACTCATTAGGCACGTATATAAACCGCGAGATGCAACGCTGGCAGGTTCCAGGATTGGCCATTGCGATTGTAAAAGATGGTAAAATTGTGCATGTACAGGGGTATGGAGTGCGTGATATAGATAGTAAAATTCCGGTTGATGCCTATACTCTATTTCAAATAGCCTCTAATAGCAAAGCCTTTACCGGCACTGCCATAGCGCATTTACATCAGCAGAAAAAAATAAATTTAGATGCCAAAGTTAAAACCTATATGCCTAGTTTTTCTTTGGCTGACCCAATGGCTAGCGAGTTAAGCACGGTAAGAGATTTGTTGTGCCACAGAATTGGATTTGGTACATTTCAGGGCGATTTTATGAATTGGGGAAGCAATTTAACTCGTGCTCAAATTATAGAAGGCATGGGCCGAACCAAGGCAAAACATCCTTTTAGATACACGTATGGTTATTGCAATGCAGCTTATATTACTGCTGGAGAATTAATACCAATTGTAACAGGAAAATCTTGGGATCAGTTTATTAAAGACAACTATTTTAATCCGCTAAACATGAAGCATACCAACAGCACTTACGCTGAGATGGCATCTGATAAAAATGCTTGCACTCCGCATACCTTGGTTCAGAACAAATTGGTGCGATTGCCTTTAACTAATATCGACAATATGGGACCATCGGCGAGTATTAATTCATGTGCTGCAGATATGGCCAATTGGCTACTTATGCAATTAGATAGCGGCCGATTTGAAGGCAAAGAAATTGTACCATTCTCGGTGCTTAAAGAAACCAGAAAATCGCACATGATAGTAAATGATGTTAACTCAAAAATATTTACCAGTAAACACTTTGTTACTTACGGTCTTGGCTGGTCGAGCTACGATTACATGGGCAAACGCGTGTGGGAACATAGCGGCGGAGCCAACGGATTTGTAACCAAAACAGAGTTTATACCTGAAGCAAATTTGGGAGTATTGGTTTATACTAACACAGATGCTAATTCATTGTATGATGCACTAGTAAAACAAGTTATTGAAGCCTATTTAAATGTGCCATACAGAAACTTAAGTGCAGTATATTATTCTAATTCTCTGCCTTCTAAAACAGCTCATCAAAAAGACTTGGATAGTTTAAGCAACTTAGCCAAACAAAAGATTAAGACGGATATTCCACTTGCAAAATATGTAGGAACTTACCAGAATGATTTTTATGGTGCTATGGAAATTAAATTAGAGAAAGGTACTCTAAAAATGTATTTGAGCAAACATCCAAACAACATTGGAACCTTAAGTCATATTGGTAACAATAAGTTTTTATGCGTATACAGCGACCTAACTTGTGGCATAGAAGTGCTGCCATTTACGGTAGAGAATAATGAGGTAAAATCTATACAAGTTAAAGTAGCAGATTTTATTGATTACGAAAAATATGAGTTTATAAAACAAGCTAAGTAATTTGAATGTTTATTGGCTATGAATGATGAAATAATTATACGATTAAACGCTATAAAATCATACTTTAATACGCAGAAAACGAAAGATGTGTCTTTTAGGATTTTGCAGTTACAAAAGCTTAAAAGAGCCATCATTAATAATGAGAAAAAAATCATCGAGGCCTTGTATCAAGATTTGCACAAATCTCACGAAGAGGCCTACTTAACAGAAATTGGTCTTGTATTAAAGGAAATAGATTATCACATAAAGAATTTACCCAAATGGGCCGCACTGCAACATGTATCAACTCCAATATACATGTGGCCATCGCGTAGTAAAATTAAGGCAGAACCTTTGGGTGTAGCATTGATTATTTCTCCATGGAATTACCCCTTTCAGTTAACTATCAGTCCGCTTATTGGGGCTATATCTGCAGGTTGTTGCGCGGTTTTAAAACCATCCCCCGACTCTGCCCATACAGCTAAAGTACTGGAAGATATTATTCAAGAAACCTTTGCCCCCGAGTACATCAAATTAGTTAGAGGTGGTATTGAGGTGAACCAACTTTTATTGCAACAAAGGTTCGATATCATTTTCTTTACAGGTAGCACTCGCGTAGGTAAAATTGTTCAGAAAGCTGCTGCCGAAAACCTAACACCTGTAGTGCTTGAACTTGGAGGTAAAAGTCCGTGTATAGTAGACAAATCAGCTAACTTAGCTCTAGCAGCAAAAAGAATCGTTTGGGGAAAAACGCTCAATGCCGGACAAACATGCATTGCTCCCGATTATGTATACGTGCACCAAGATGTAAAAGCGCAGTTATTGGATGAGATAAAAAAATGCGTACAAACCATGTTTGGTTCAGACCAAAAGAAAAATAATTTTTATGGTAGAATCATTCATCCTTCTGCATTTAATAGGTTAAAAGGCCTCATGCAAAATGGAAAAATAGTGCATGGAGGTGCTACCGATGAAAGTGAAAAATATATTGAATTAACCGTCATAGATTCGGTTCAAAAAACTGACCCAATCATGCAAGAAGAAATATTTGGTCCGCTTTTACCTACCTTAAGTTTTGCCAATATTGATGAAGTAATTACTCATTTAAATAACAGCGAAAAACCTCTTGCATTGTATTATTTTGGAGATGATAAAAATGCAAATGAATTCATTCAAAAAACTTCCTCTGGAGGCGTTTGTATAAACGATACCATCATGCATGTTTCTAACCATAACCTGCCATTTGGAGGTGTAGGTTATAGCGGACAAGGAGCGTATCATGGCAAAAGAAGTTTCGATGTATTTAGTCACCACAAAGCCATTGTATACACGCCAACTTGGATAGATTTACCCTTTAAATACGCACCTTTCAAGTATTTTAAATTTGTGAAGAAGATGATTTAAATTTAGTATTTACTCACAATTTTGGAACTCCTCCTATTATTGATTAATATCGTTTCTTGAACAAATAAAGCAGTATGAAAAAAACACTCTTATTCATCTTTATTCCTTTTTTAGCCATGGCGCAAAAAAACTTAAGCATAGAAACTCTTTGGCAGTTTGGTAGAATTAGTGAACACAGCGTTTCTCCAGATGGTAAATTAGCCATCTATGCAGTAAAAAATTATGATTTAAAGGCTAATAAGGGCACCAATATTATTTATACTCAGGGTATAAATGCTGGTAAAGCCACGGCTATTAGCTCTGCAGAGCAAAACGCTTTTGGAGCCAGATTTACTCCAGATGGTAAAAAAATCTCGTTTTTAAGCGCTCAAACTGGAGATGTGCAATTGTATTTATGCGATTTAAATGGCGCTAATCCTACTCAAATCACTTCTTTTAAAGGTGGCATAAATGGTTATAAGTTCTCTCCTACCATGAAACATATTGCCTTTGTAATGGATGTTAAATTAGATAAGGAGGTAAAGGAATTATATCCTGATTTAGATAAATCAAAAGCAAGAATTATAGATGGTTTATTTTACCGCCATTGGGATGCTTGGCACGATTACGCCTACAGTCATTTGTTTATTCAAGAGTACGCCAATGGCAAGCTTCTGGCTGAACCAAAGGACCTCATGGCTGGCGAAAAATTCGATTGTCCGGTTCCACCACATGGCGATGATGATGAGTTTAATTGGAGTCCGGATGGAAGTAAAATTGCCTATAATAGCAAAAAACTTAATGGAACTGAAGATGCTATTTCAACCAATAGTGATATCTATGTTTATGATTTAAAAACTCAGGTAACTAAAAACATTTCAGAGGCCAATCAAGGTTACGACAAAAACCCGCAGTTCTCGCCAGATGGCACCAAAATAGCTTGGTTAAGCATGGAAGAGCCCGGCAATGAAAGCGACAGAAACACCTTGGTTATGTTCGATTATAATCAACCCAAAGAAAGCACTCCAGGCGATGGAAAAATACAGGCAGCTATTTATATCATGCCCAAGATTATTCCTCTTACTAATAATTTTGATTATACCGTAGAGAACTTCATTTGGCTCGATAATCAAAAGATTGCCTTTACCACAGTAATGAATGCCACTAAACAAATTGCTATGTTTAATCCAATGCTCAAGAGTTTAAGCAGAGTGGTGGTATTAACAGAAGGAGAACATGATTATACTGGCATTGCATTGATTCCAGGCGCCAAAAAGCCAAGTGTATTAGCTGCAAAAATGAGCATCAGCATGCCAACAGAATTATATAAAGTTGAATTAGGTTCAAAAGTAAGTTCTGCATTTACTCAGGCGAATAAGGATATTTTGGATCAAACCAAAATGGGCAAAGTTGAGAAAAGAATGGTAAAAACAACCGACAATAAAGACATGTTGGTATGGGTAATTTACCCACCTAATTTCGACCCAACTAAAAAATATCCTACCTTATTGTATTGCCAAGGCGGACCACAAAGTCCGGTTTCGCAATTCTTTAGTTACCGCTGGAATTTTCAATTGATGGCTGCTAATGGTTATATAGTGGTAGCCCCAAACCGACGTGGTTTGCCGGGCTTCGGTAGCGAATGGAATGATGCCATTACTAACGATTATGGCGGACAATGTATGTTAGATTACCTGAGCGCCATTGATGATGTTTCGAATGAACCTTATGTAGACAAAAACAGATTAGGTGCCGTAGGTGCTAGCTTTGGCGGATTTAGTGTATATTGGTTAGCAGGTAATCACAACAAACGCTTTAAGTCGTTTATATCTCATTGCGGAATGTTTAACATGGAAAGTTGGTATGGCTCTACAGAAGAAATGTTTTTCGCTAACCACGATAATGGTGGTCCGTACTGGGATCAAAAAAAATCGCCAAATAACTTTGATGCTTCACCGCATAAATTTGTTAAAAACTGGGATACTCCTATCTTGATTATTCATAATGAAAAAGATTATAGAGTACCATTAAACCAAGGAATGGAAGCCTTTACGGCTGCTCAATTAAAAGGCATAAAGAGTAAGTTTTTATATTTTCCTGATGAAAATCATTGGGTGGTAAAACCTCAAAATAGCGTATTGTGGCAACGTGTATTTTTTGAGTGGTTGCAAGAAACGCTTTAGAATTATGAAGTATGAATTATGAATTATGAAATTCTAAAATCGAAATTCTAAATTCTAAATTCAAATCCTATAAACCTGATTTTATATAGGGTGTAAGTTTGGTTATTAGAGAAAAGCGTGTTTCCTTCGCTGAACATTATTTATTGGAAACATGCAAAACTCTACCCCAAAATTTGCACCCTTTTTACTTTTATGTATTGGGTTCATTTTAACTAAGTCTATTGTTAAGGCTCAAGTTTTTACAGAAAATTTTTCTTATGGAAATATCTCCGGCAGTATTGATAGTTTAAGCAGCTTTTGGGCAGCCCACCGAGGCGCTGGAACCAATACCGTTAAGTATGAAACCAGCAGCTTAGCATCACCTATCGGACTAGGTTCGGCCAGTGGTGGAGCCATTAGATTTACAGGCGGCACAGGCATTAGAGAAGACATAAACCGAAGCATTCCCATACAAACAAGCGGCACCTTGTATGTTTCATTTTTGATGAATATTGATTCAGCTAACACCGAATATTTTTTCCATTTAAATACCAGTACACATCATGGCAGAGTAAACGTAAGTAAACAAAACGGCTTTCTTAAATTAGCCTGTAGTAAACTAGGTGCACCCAGCCAGTATTATGGCGAATTTTTATTTAATACCACCTATTTAATTGTGTTAAAATATCAAATCGTTAGCGGCACCGCCAATGATACCGCCAGCATGTGGGTTCTGTCTGAACCAACACCAACGGAGCAATCTGCGGGAGTTCCTCTAAATAAAGAATATGCCGGAAACGACCCAGCTAATTTGTTTGCTTTGAGTATTAGGCAAGGATTAAATCCAATTGCTGGCAGAATAGACCAATTAAGAATTGCCTATAATTGGGAACAAGCTGTAAATACTAGTTCTTGGAATGGCAGTGCATGGATTGGAGAGGAGCCAAACAGCCAAAGCAATGTAAGTATTCAGGATGATTTTTTTGCAGATACAAGCTTGTATGCTAGAAATATATTTATAGCTGCTAACAAAAAACTTGTACTCGATTCGCAAGAGCTACACCTTTATGGAGAGTTAAGTGGTAGCGGGGTTATTGCTAGCACTTCGGATGCTGGATTGCATGTTTATTCGAATGCTGGATTATTAAAAACAGATGCAGCAAATCATACCTTTAAACAACTTTACGTGCATGAAAATGGCAGCTTAACATTGGATTCTCCAGTGATATTACAAGCGGGCGAAAATCCCGGTACTTTAAGATTAGCTAATCATGCTAGTTTGCAAACCCAAGACCAATTATATTTAGCCTCCAACGCCTTAGGTTCAGCCAGAATAGATAGCATGGGCAACGGTGCTTATTTGGGTGGGAAAATTACCGTTCAAAAATATATTCCAGCTAGAAGAGCCTTTAGATTTTTGAGTTCTCCTGTTTCTACCAACAATGGTATTAAACAAGCCTGGCAAGAAAACCTGCATATAACTGGTAACGGTCCAGGTTTTGACTCAACCAATAGTAAGAGTCCGTCTATGTTTACCTTGAATGCTGAAACTCAAGAATGGGAGGCTATAAACAATACCCTTACTCAAAATTTGGCTCAAGGCATAGGGTATAGAATTATGGTAAGAGGAGATAGAAGCATCAATTTATTTAGTAACACGGCCACTCCAACTCCTGTAATTTTGAGTGCCACAGGGTTTCACCAATGGGGAGATAAAACTTATGATAAAAACAGCTTTCCATCTATTAGCGATTCTATAAACGGATTTAGTTTGGTGGGAAATCCTTTTCCATCTGCTATAAATTGGAATACCATTAGTAAGAATAATATTTCGAGTACCTATTATACTTGGCGTGCGCAAGGTGGTAGTAACAACAGAGGGGCTTATGTTAGTTATAATGCTGCCGGAAATAGCAGTTCTGATGGAAATATCAACCATTGTATTTCATCTGGCGCAGCATTTATGATTAAGACTATTGGGGCTAATCCAAGTATTACCATTAGAGAAAAAGATAAAATTGTACATACTGAGGGTTCACTCATACTAGGCAAGAAAGAAAAAAGCTCGCTCCGTTTAAGTTTATTTGAGCAAGATTCTATTTTAACAGATGCACTTTACCTGTTTCAAGAACCAAATGCTTTGCCCTTAGAAGACCTGTACGACTCAAAGAAATGGATGAATCCAGGATTATCGTTTTATGTGAAAGATAGCCTTCAAAACAACTACTCTGTTTATGCATGCAACGAAGAAAATTGGTCGAACCTAATCGAATTAGGCATCAAAAACACAGAACAAAAAACTTATAATTTCATTATTAATAGTAGCGGCAATTTTAACAAAAACTGGATTTTAAACGACCGATATACAGGCAAAAAAATACCTATATACGACAATCTAAATTCTACATTTAGTATCAATCAAAACCCAGAAAGTTTTGCTGAAAATAGATTTTATTTAAGCTATGATAAAACATCAGGTATCACAAATTTTGAAGAAGTAAACCCAAAAGTATGGGTATATCCTAATCCATGCAGAGGCAAGTTAACCGTAGATAGTTTGCAGGTAGATGTAAAAAAATTAAGTTACCAAATAACCGATTTAACTGGAAAGATTATTAGTAAAAAGCAAGCTTTAGAAAATGCAGAGATAAATACAGAAATGCTTGGTA
>JAKRSG010000009.1 GCA_022402405.1 Bacteroidia bacterium
TGCTCTTCCGATCTTACTGCCTTCTACACGTGGAGCGTTTGTCCATATATCATGTATTCTGCCAAAATATACAGACGGACTAAAACTCACAGGATTGATAGTATTACCTACATAATAAATAACTCCACCTTCATACATAGCACTTAAAACTCGTGCATCATTGGTTTGCAATTTTCTACCACTTGGCATAAATGCATTTGGCTGTAATCCGTATGCTTGAGGATTTTTAAGAACTTTCATCCCTAATTTAGCTTCTCCAGATGCAATGCTATTAGTTATATAATGCACAAAAACAGTGTCGTTGCTCAAATCTGCTGGCCTATGCGAAAGAAAATACATTTCGGGGCCGTTTAAAGTTACACCGCCCTTTACCGGACAAATACTCCAAACAGGTTTATTGTTATAAAGAATATTATTATAAACTCTTTGAACCAAAGAATCTCCATCATATCCACCTTTAGTTTCAACTTGCCAGATATACGATTCAATAAATCCATCTTGCCAACTAGAGTTATCGCGCAGACGATTAACTGTAATAAATAATTCTGTTTTGCTCAATGAAATAATTGGGTAATCGCTCCAACTACTATCTCCCGTTATATTACCTGGTATCTGATATAAATTCCAGCCTTTCGTGGGATCATTTGTTTCAGAGAAACCTACAATTATTCTGGTATCGGCGCTGGTACTTCCTTGCAAATACACTACAAGAAATCTATCGGCAATTGGATCATAAATAGCGCGTGGGTCGTAGGTTCTGTTTAATGGTCCAAGTGCGTTTCCAAATGCAGAAAGGGAGCGCTGAACCAAGGCTCTTCCAGTATCATTAAACATCAATAAATTTGAGTTTACGCAACTAATCATCATACCATTATTGCCAATGCAGAAATCGTTATCATTAGGAGTACCATTGGTAACATTTCCATTAAAATTAATTCCAACTTGCGGTAAAGGAACAGAGCTTTTTTTGCCTAACGACTGCGGCTTGATATAACTTAATCTCTGCTCGTCTAAGTTTTTTTTCTTTTGCTGAACCGAGCTCAAAGGCGCAGGTAAAGCCTTCTTAAGAATGATGTGAGCCTCAGGTAATGCAGGCAATTCACTGAATACAATCTTTGCTCCCAAAGGCGTTTTCATATTTACCTCTTGGTAACTAAAACCATTGGCGCTTTGTGCAAGAATATTTGATAAACCTATAATACCAGAAATGGATAACAACAACAACTTCTTCATGTGAAAATAATTTAGGGCAAGTTAAAAAAATAATCTTTAAAAATCGAAACCATTTTATAACACAGAAATAAGTTTTTCAGCTCTAAGCTTTATTCTTCCTATAGGTTCAAGCCAAGCTATCTGTTGTTCTTTAAAGAGATTTTGAACCTTCTCTATACCTTCTTCCGAGACCGAGATAAGCAATCCACCACTTGTTTGAGGGTCGTTTAACACCTGAAAAGGCTTCATATCACTGATACCTTCCACCTTATTTTCCCATGCATTCCAATTTTTATAGGTATTATCTGGAATAATATTTTGCTGCAAGTAAGTGTCTAAAAACTCAAAATATGGCACTTTATTCCAATACAAATCGGCCGAAAAATCTTTACCGCACATTTCTAATAAATGACCAATTAAACCAAATCCTGTAACGTCGGTTAAGGCATTTACCTCCGACAAATCGCCCAGTAGCATACCCAAATCATTCAACTTGCACATGGATTCAATACTCAAGTTGGCATGCGTTGTATCTGCCAATTCTCTTTTAATAGCCGTTCCCATTATTCCAGTTCCGAGAGCTTTACTCAAGAACAAATAATCGCCTTCTTTAGGGGTATTATTTCTCTTTAAACATTCGGTTCGAACCGAACCCGTTACGCTCAAACCAAAGAGAGGTTCTTTAGAATCAATACTATGTCCGCCAGCCAAAGGAATACCCGCTTTAGCACATATTTCTCTGGCCCCCTTAAGAACTTCCTGCGCCATTTCTATGGGTAAAATATCAATAGGCCAACCTAAAATAGCATTGGCAAATAAGGGCTTTGCACCCATGGCATATACATCACTTATGGCATTTGCCGCAGCAATTCTACCAAAATCGTATGCATCATTTACAATTGGCATAAAAAAATCCACTGTATTTACAACAGCCATATCATTGCCAATATCCCAAACTGCGGCATCATCATTATCCTGATTACCAACCAATAAATTTTTAAAGGAATGAACCTCCTTTTGAGATAAAATCTTCTCCAAATCTGCGGGCGCTATTTTGCATCCGCAGCCAGCTTTAGAAGCATATTGGGTTAATTTTATATCGCTAAATTTTTCCATAAATCA
This sequence comes from Bacteroidia bacterium, assembly GCA_022402405.1. Taxonomy (GTDB): domain Bacteria; phylum Bacteroidota; class Bacteroidia; order UKL13-3; family UKL13-3; genus B1. Next base: position 2,335 of record JAKRSG010000009.1, read on the forward strand.
TTTCGGTTTATATATAAAACCTCTTAAAAAATAAACGGCCTCCACTTGTGATGGAGGCCGTTTGTATGGTGATTAAAAATTCTATTAATCTTCTTTCGAAGCCATTAATAAATCGTATTCTTCTTTAGAACCTACAACTAATTTTTCATAGTCGCGGATACCTGTACCAGCCGGGATTAAATGTCCAACAATTACATTTTCTTTTAAGCCCAACATACGATCTACTTTTCCTGAGATAGCAGCCTCATTCAACACTTTAGTTGTTTCCTGGAAGGATGCAGCACTCATGAAGCTATGTGTACCCAAACTTGCTTTGGTAATACCCATGATGATCTGACTAACGGTAGCTGGTTGCGCATCTTTAACTTCTATTAAGCGTAAATCTTTACGTTTTAATTGAGAGTTTTCGTCGCGTAACTTGCGAATACTGATAATCTGACCTGGCTTGACGTTGGCAGAATCTCCAGCATCTAACACCACTTTCTTGTCGTAAATCCAATCGTTGGCTTGTTTTAAATCCCAACGACTAACGAATTCACCTTCCAAGAAGGTTGTATCTCCTGGATCTACAATTTCGATGTGCTTCATCATCTGACGAATGATAACCTCTACATGCTTATCATTGATTTTTACACCTTGTAAACGATAAACCTCCATGATACCATTCAAGATATAACGTTGTACAGCAAGCGGACCTTCAATTCTCAAGATATCTTGAGGAGAGATAGAACCATCTGATAAAGATGAACCTGCTTTTACGAAATCATTTTCTTGAACTAAAATATGCTTAGAAAGAGGTACTAAGTATTTCTTTTGTTCGCCATCTTTTGAAGTAATCATGATTTCACGATTACCACGTTTGATGCCACCAAAAGTAACCACACCATCAATCTCGGTTACGAGAGCAGGGTTAGAAGGATTACGCGCCTCGAACAATTCCGTTACACGTGGTAAACCTCCCGTGATATCTCTTGTTTTTCCTAATACACGAGGTATCTTAACAAGGATTTCTCCTGCTTTAATCTTATGTCCGTTTTCTACGATGATATGCGCACCTACTGGTAAATTGTATTCTTTAAAGTCTTTATCTTTTCCTTCAGATACAATAATCGAAGGAATCTTAGTTTTATCTCTACTTTCTACAATTACCTTTTCTTTGTGTCCAGTTTGCTCATCTGATTCCTCTTTGTAGTTTACATTCTCAATAATGTTCTCGAATGATACCTTACCAGTGAATTCAGAGATAATTACCGCGTTATATGGATCCCAAGCACAAATTGGTTCACCTTTCTCAACCTTCTGCCCGTTCTTCACTTTTAAGTGAGCTCCGTATGGAATGTTGATAGTGATAATTGGATTACGAGTTTTATCATCCAAGATACGAATCTCACCTTGGCGACCCAACACTACTACATCTACTTCACCTTCGTCATTTTTCAATTCAGTAGTTCTGATTTCTTCAAACTCAAGGATACCACCAAATTTAGCTACTAATTGCGATTCAGAAGCGATATTAGAAGCTGTACCACCCACGTGGAAAGTACGG
>JAKRSG010000081.1 GCA_022402405.1 Bacteroidia bacterium
TTTGATTTTTGTTGAAAAGATAAAACCCTACTACTTCTTCTTCCTTCTCTCTTTGGCCTTGGCTTTCATCTTCTCTTTCTCTAGCTCTTTCTCTTTCTTGTATATCGCTTGTTGTTCAGAATCGAGGATTTCTAAGATTTCGGCGTCGGCTTTTTGCATGGTTTCTTTCATTACTTCGGCGCGTTCCATGCGGTTGGCGTCTTCTGGTAATTCCATCATTTTTTGTTTGCCTTCTTCGCGGTTGCGTTTCATAATTTCGTCGAATTTGGCGGCTTGTACTTCTGTGAGTTTAAGCTTGATTTTGAGAGAATCTGTGCGTTCTTTCATGGCGGCTTGCATGCCGTTTCCTCTGCCTCTGTTGCCTTGCGCGTTGCTTTGGTTCAGCCCGAAAAATAATACAAATACGAGACTGAGAATACTTACTGTTAGGTTTTTCATAGTGGTTTTATTTTGTTAATTGTATGATGTAAAATTAACATTTTGGTTTAATGCTTGCCTAATTTTTTTTGTACAATATAATCTACAATGAACTTAAAGGGCTGTGGGTAATGACTGCGTATTGCAAATGGAATAAGATATTTTTGACCATCATAAAAAGTATAGCTGGGCCTTGAAAAAATATTTTCACATAGTATGGGTTACGTATGTTCTTAGCATTTGGAGTGCAGGAGTGGCGTATGCGCAAAAGCCATCTAATAAAGATAGTTTGGTTTGGAATGGCTCGGCTATGGTTCCGTTTTCTTCTATACCGGTAGATACTATTTTATTTGATTTAAGCATAGACTTAGCCAAGCAAATTGAACCTTTAGATTCTGTTTTAAAAGCGGCTGTGCAATTTTCGCCTGAGTTAAAATTTGAGGATGCATCAATAGAAAAGGCTGTTTATAATACCAAATATACGCGCTATTTGTGGATGAATGGTATTACTGGTTTTGCCAATTATACCTATGGCGATCAAACCAATTTAAATACAATAGCAGATGGAACAGTACTCAATAATTCTTTGGGAGTAGGGTATAGGTTTGGGGCCAACTTAACCATTCCTATGACGGAGGTTTTTGGTAGACCCAATCGTATGAAGCAGCTTAGGGCAGAAGAGAAGATGGCCAAGTATAAGCGTGCCGATATTGAGTTGGATTTAAAAAGAAGGGTTATCTCTGACTATTTTAATTTGATAGCGGCGCAAAAGGTTATGAATGTTAGGCAGCAAGATGTGGAGAGTGCTCGTTTATCGGTTGAAATTGCTACAGTAGAAATGAGAAGGGGTAAGATTCATCCAAACGAATTATCTCGTTTAAAAAACATTCTTACCATTGCCGAGTCTAACTTAGAATTGGCAAGAAGAGATTTTATGATTTATTATTATCAATTAGAAACTATGGTTGGCGTTAAGCTAAGTACGCTAAAAAGAAGAAATAAATGACGTTAATCGGGTTTTTCAGAATTATATTAAAGAATCTAAAATGGCTTATCATTTTCCCGGTAATGCTTGCTGGAACGGTTATGTACCTTACCCGAAATATGGCTAGGGAATACCAATCGTCGGCCACGGTTTACACCGGCTTAGCGAGTGGTTATAGCATTACAGATGATGGCGATGAAAAGGTAGATTATTTTAAAGTTAATAATGCTTTTGATAATTTAATTACTACGGTTAAAGCGCGCGAAACTATTGAAGAGGTTTGTATTAAACTGTTGGCTCAGCACTTATTATTAAAAGAGCCGGATCCAAATGTTTTAAATGAAAAGCGTTTTGAGAATCTGCATAAATTATTAAATGATTCTGAAATTGCTAAGTTGGTTGTGCCTGGTAATTTTGAAAAAACGGTAAAGCGTTTATATACTATTAAGGATAGTAGCAATAGAAATACGGTTCAGTATTTATTGTCGGATGCCAGCAGTCCGTACGCCACATCTAAATTATTAGGGAGTTTAACGGTAGCTAGAAAATCTACTTCTGATATGTTGGAGTTAGGTTTTAAATCGGATGATGCGGGTGTATGTTGGAATACCTTAAAATTTTTGATTGAAGCGTTTTCTAATAGGTATAAAAATATTAAGGGTTCTGAAACCAATAATGTTGTAAAGTATTTTGAAGACCAATTAAAATTAGCGTTTGGCAATCTTCAAAATTCTGAAAATCGTTTGCGTGATTTTGGTGTAAATAATCGCATCATCAATTACTACGAGCAGGCCAAGTTTGTGGCCGAGTCTAAGGAAGATTTATCTACCGATTTCTATAAAGAGAAAATGAAATTTGAAGCGGCATCATCGGCGTTAAAGCGCATTGAAGCTAAGATGTCGAACTACTCAGAGTTTGTTGCGGCTAACGACGAATTGGTAAATTTGCGTTCAGAGTTATCTAATATTAATTACAAAATTACCAACGCGCAAATTTATAAATACGACGCTGGCAGCATTTCTGATTTGCAAACTCGCGCCGAAAAAATAAAATTAGAACTAAGCGAAAAGGCTCGCGATTATTACGAATTTAACAACTCGGTTGAGTGGTTACCGCAAAACTCTTTGTTAAACGAATGGTTGGCAAAGGTGGTAGAGTTAGAGGAGTCTAAAGGGCGATTAATGGTGTACGATCAACGTTTAAAACAATACGATGGCATCTACAAAGAATTTGCGCCATTGGGTTCAACCATAAACCGTTTAGAGCGTGAGGTTGGGGTTCAAGAAAAGCAATATCTATCTGTTTTGCACGGTCTGAACCTAGCCCGTTTGCGTCAGCAAAGTCTTGAAATGAGCAATCAGCTTAAAACGGTAGATAATCCATTTTTTCCATTACAACCTTTGCCTTCTAAGCGTGGTTTGTTAATAATGGTTTCTTTCTTGGCTGGCTTTATTTTATTGTTAGCATATTTGGTTGGTTCAGCCCTATTAGATAAAGCTATAAATACGCCCGATAATGTAGAGAAAATAATTGGCTTACCTCTATTAAGTGCCTTACCAGATTTAAATGAAAAAACTGGCAAGGGTATTCGTTTGCAAGAAATGTATATGAGTTTAATGCAGCAAATTACTAACTCATTATTTATAGAATTAAAGCAAATTGAACCCAATGCCAAAAGTTATTTAATTATTGTTTTTAGCACCAAAGGAGGAGAGGGTAAATCGTTTGTTGCCGAAAGTTTGGTGAATAAACTAAGTCGTATTCGTAAAAAGGTATTGTACTTGTACCCAGAAACGAGTGCGCCATCGGGTAGTTATTTGGAGGCCGATAATCCTAAGTTAATTCAGTATTCGTATGCTGTAAACGATGGCATCATTGATTATAATGGCATACAAGATTTTATTCAAACGCAGGAGCAAGAGGCAGAAGATTTGTCGGAGGTTTCTTACCATGTATTAGAGATTCCTTCGTTAAATAAAAATCCGTTTCCGGTACATTTAATAGAGCAAGCTCAATACTCTATTTTAACAGTTCATGCAGGTAGATCGTGGACCAGTGCAGATCAGTTTCAGTTGAAGTCGTTTTTAAAATTGGCTCAGGGCAAAACAAGTGTGATACTTAATAGAGTACATGCCGATTTATTGGAATCTATATATGGCGAAATTCCTAAACGTAGGTCGGTAGTGCGCAAAAAGTTGAAAAGCTTGTTAGGTGGTGAACAATATTAAACTTAATGCTTTGTCTGCTCTCTATACAAATAAGTTTTATAAAGATGGTATAGCCTTAATTGGTTTTCTTTTAATAGCGGTAATACTGGGTTTTACAATTGCCAAGGGGACCATTGTAGCGGCAGGTTTTTATATTGTTTTGCCTTTTATTTTGGGCTTTTTAATTTGGGTTTTTAAAGACCCAAAAGTGGGTTTATTAGCTGTATTTCATTTTTGTTTTTTGGCAAACGGATTGGGTAGATATGTGCCTGGTGGTGTTCCTTGGGGATTGGTAATTGATGCCTTATTGGTTTTAACAGTTTTGGCCACCATTTTTAAGGTGAGCAAAGAAGATTCTAAGCGCATGAATAACCCCATCTTCTTTATCATGTTTGTTTGGTTTTTGTACACACTTATTCAGGTGGTAAACCCAGAGGCCAGAAGTAAAGAAGCTTGGTTTTATGCGGTTAGGGGTGTTTCGTTATATCTTATCCAAATGATTCCGCTTACGTTGATACTAATGAATAAGCGTGAAGACATGGAAAAGGTAATTAAAATCTGGTTTATCTGGAGTTTAATTTCTGCCTTTTATGGCTTTAAAATGAATATTTTTGGGGTAACGGGTGGGGAAAGAAAATGGTTAGATGATGGGGGTTCTATTACGCACGAGATTCATGGTAGGTTGCGTATTTTTTCTTTTTATAGCGATGCCGGACAGTTTGGTGCTGCCATGGCGCATACCACGCTAGCGGCACTGTTGTTGGCGGTTGGACCATTCCCTAAAAAACAGCGGTATTATTATTGGTTTGTTACGGCTGTTTGTTTTTGGGGCTACGCATTATCTGGTAGCAGGGGACCTTTATTTGTAATTGCTGGTGGCGGATTTATGTACTTATTATTGATTGGAAATTTTAGAATATTAATGGTAGGTGCGCTTATTGGTGGGATATTATTTTCGCTTTTAAAGTTTACTAATATAGGCAGCAGTAATTATCAAATACAACGAATGCGAACGGGGCTTGATCCTAATGATGCCTCCTTACAAGTGCGTATAGAAAATCAAAAGAAGCTAGCAGTGTATCTGGCTACTCGTCCGCTTGGCGGAGGTATTGGCTCTGGCGGTAGTTGGGGTGCTAGGTTTAGTCCGGGTAGTTTTTTATCTGAAGTAGCCCTCGATAGCTGGTACGTAAAAATTTGGGTAGAAACCGGAATTGTAGGATTGGTATTGCATATAGCCACTTTATTGTTGGTATTATTTGTAGGCATGATTAAAGTATTTAAGCTGCGAGATCCAGAACTAAAACAGAAAATGATAGCCTTGATATCAGGATATTTTGGTATTGTGGTGGCTAGTTATGGTAATCAGATTTTGGGTCAGATGCCAACAGGTACCGTTATTTACTTTACTATGGTTTATATGTTTTTGTGCAGTGAGTGGGACGATGAAATATATAGATTAAAGCAGGCTCAATCGCCCGAAATAGCAGAGCCATTGGCCCAAAAAGTAAGAGTAAAAATAAGTTGAGAATTTACTTTGATTCCAACTCCTAAGTTGATAATTTGCCCCTGAAATGAAAGTAGAATTTTTAGGAACCGGAACATCACAAGGCGTACCCATTATTGCATGCAAATGTGCGGTTTGCAGTTCGGTTGATCCTAAAGATAAGCGACTACGTTCTAGCATACTTGTTTCTCACGAGGGCAAATCTTTGGCGGTAGATTGCGGACCAGATTTTAGAACGCAAATGTTGCGTGCCGAGGTAGAGTCGTTAGATGGCATTTTATTTACACACGCCCACCGAGATCATATGGCGGGTTTAGATGATATACGTGGCTTTAACTTTGCCATGAAGAGCGCCATAGATATATACTGCGAACCTAGAGTAGAAGCCGCCATTCGTAGAGAGTTTTTCTATGCCTTTGAAGAACCTAAATATCCGGGTGTGCCCGAAATGAACATGCGTTCTATCTCGCTAGAACCATTTGAGTTAATTGGTATTCCTATTACGCCTATTCAAGTCTTTCATCATAAGTTACCTGTTCTCGGATTTAGGTTTCATGATTTTGTTTATATAACAGATGCCAACCGAATTGAAGAGGTAGAATTAGAAAAGATTAAAGGCTGCAAAGTATTGGTGTTAAACGCACTTAGAAGAGAACCGCATATCTCTCACTTTACCTTAGATGAGGCAGTGGCATTGGTTCAATACATAAAACCCGAAGCTGCTTATTTTACGCATATTAGTCACCAATTAGGCACACATACCGCAGTAGAAAATGAGCTGCCCGACAATATTTTTCTGGCCTACGATGGATTAACTTTGCAGTTCTAATGCGCTCTCTTCATCAACATCAGTCGCTGTTTCCTCTGTTGGCAGAGGAGCTAAATCAATTGTTGGTTGATTTTATATTGGCCGATGCTTTTAGAAATTATGCGCAGAACGAACTGGTTTTGGTGTTTTCTAAAGAGAGTGAAATACTCAGTATTCAGTTAAATACTTCTTGTAAAACCGGATTATTTCTGTTTTCGGAGCACCCGATATCGCGCGATACAGGCGTGTTTCCGGTGTTTAAAGACTTGCTTGGTGTAGAACTAAAAGGAGTTAAAGCTCACGAGAATAATCGTTCGTTTCAAATGGATTTTGGTTCAGACCAAAGTTTGGTGTTTAAGTTATACGGACCGCTTTCTAATGTTATATATTACCAAGGAAACGAATGCAAACAGCTGTTTAGAAGTAGCATAGAAAACGATAAATTTTTAGCATTAGATAGCTTTCATCAAGAGTTGGTTCAGCCAGAAAAAACTGGCTTTGCCGGTGTTTATTATGTGTATGAATGGGCTGAACCAAAGCCTCAATGTATCTTGAGTTTTGAGCCATTACCTTATACTTTACTGCTAGAAACGGAGTCTGTTTTTGAGGCTTTAAATGAATTCTCGAAAAGGTATTTACAATCTTATGTTTTTGAGGAAGCCAAGCATAAGTTGATTAGTCAGTTTAAGCAAAAGATTAGGCGCGAGCAGGGGAATATAAAAGGGGCAGAGCATTTTTTAAAATCGGTTACAGAGGCAGTTCCTTACGATGAAATTGGGCATATTTTGATGGCTAATTTGCATGCAATTGCTGCTAAAGAAACATCGGTAAAGTTATTCGATTTTTATAGGAATACAGAGATAGAAATTCCCTTAAAAAAGAACTTAAGTGCACAAGATAATGCGGCGTATTATTATCAGAAGTTTAAGAACAGAAAGAACGAAATTAAGATAAAAGAAGAGCAGTTAGAGAAAGCTAAGTTGCGTTTAAAAGAATTTGAACAGCAGCTGGAGAGTATTGAAAAGGCTCAGTTTTTAAAGGAATTACGTGCTTGGATAAAACAAGAAAAGCAAAAAGATATTACGCCTTTAAAAGAAAAATTTAAGCGTTTCGAGAGAGATGGCTTTCAAATTTATGTGGGCAAAAATGCTCGTAATAATGATGAGCTTACCTTAAAATTTTCGCACAAAGACGATTTATGGTTACATGCTAAAGGGGTAAGTGGTAGTCATGTTCTAATTAAACATAAATTTAATGAGGCATTTCCAATGCCGGTTATTATGTATGCGGCTGCATTGGCAGCACATTATTCTTCATCGGCTGGTGCCGAGTGGGTGCCGGTAATGTACACGCCTAAAAAATATGTTCGCAAACCCAAGGGTGCTAATCCCGGACAAGTTTCGGTAGAGCGATACGAGTCGGTTTTGGTTCAGCCACAAATTAATTAAAGTAAAATTGCCAATAATGCTGCTTACATTTGCAACCTGTTTTTCAAAAAAAAGCCATGCAAATATTACTGCGTTATTTAAAAAATTATAAAAAATTGGTAGCCTTGGCGCTTTTATTAGCCGCCATAAACCAAATGTTTTCATTATTAGATCCTTTTATTTATGGTAAATTGGTAGATCGTTTTGCCAGTAGGCCGGGCGATTACGATGAGGCAACTTTTTTAAAGGGTGTTTCTTTGTTAATTGGTGCCGCCATTGGCGTGGCTATGGTGAGTAGAATTGCCAAAGCGTTTCAAGATTATACCTTAAATTTAATCATTCAAAAATTGGGTGCTTCGGTTTTTACCGATGGCTTAAAACATGCTTTGCAACTGCCTTTCCAAGAGTTTGAAGACCAAAGAAGTGGTGAGTTGCTAAATGTGCTTCAAAAAGTTAGAACCGATTCGGAGAAGTTTATCATCAATTTCATAAACATATTTTTCACCACTTTCGTGGGTATCATTTTCGTAATTGTATATGCTATTCAGGTTCAACCTTGGTTAATTCCTATCTATTTTGGAACGAGTATTTTGTTGGGTGTTATCACAGGTTTTTTGTCTAAGAAGGTAAAAATTGTTCAGCAACGAATTGTTTCTCAAACTAAAGCATTGGCGGGCTCTACCACAGAATCTCTAAGAAACATTGAGCTTATAAAGAGTTTAGGATTAACCCAACAAGAGATGAGTCGATTAAATTCTGCTACTCAACGTATATTAGGATTAGAACTGCAAAAGGTAAAAGACATTCGTTCTATCAGTTTCTTGCAGGGTACTATTGTTAACTTTTTACGTCAGTCGATTTTGTTTGTGCTCATGTATATGATTTTTAAGGATCAAATGAGCTTGGGTCAGTTAATGACCTTGCAGTTTTATTCGTTCTTCATATTCGGACCTATGCAAGAAATGGGCAACGTAATATTAAGTTACCGCGAGGCGGAAGCATCACTTCAGAATTTTAGTCAGATAATGGATAAGCCGCTCCCTCAAACACCGCAGAATCCTCAAAAATTGGGCACGCTTTCTAAGGTAGATTTTAACAAGGTTGGCTTTACTCACAAAACCGGAAAACAAGCTGCTTTGAGTCAGGTTAGTTTTGAGGTAAACAAAGGCGAAACCATTGCTTTTGTTGGACCATCAGGCTCAGGAAAAACTACATTAGTAAAGCTATTAGTAGGATTATATCAACCCAATGAAGGATGCATTTCGTTTAATGATATTCCTATTCAAGAAATGGATATTGAGGACTTACGAAACCAAATTGGCTTTGTTACTCAAGATACTCAATTGTTTTCTGGAACCATAAAAGAGAACTTACTGTTTGTAAACCCAAATGCTACAGATGAGCAAATCGTAAAAGCTCTGAACCAAGCATCTTGTCAGAATTTATTAGCACGCAGCGAGAATGGAATTGATAGCATTATTGGTGAAGGCGGTATTAAAATATCGGGGGGCGAAAAGCAACGATTGTCTATTGCACGTGCCTTGTTGCGCGAACCTAATTTACTCATTTTTGATGAGGCAACTTCTGCATTAGATAGTATTACCGAAGAAGAAATTGGCAATACCATTCGCGAAATTAGTTCGGGAAAAGACCATATCACTGTTATGATTGCACATAGATTATCTACCATTATGCATGCCAATAGAATTTATGTATTAGAAAAAGGCGAGTTGGTAGAAATGGGTAAACACGATGAGTTGTTGGCTCAAAAAGGCTTATACTACGCCATGTGGCGCCAGCAAATAGGAGAGAGATAGTTTATAAAACTACCTCTCTTTTATAAGCTTAACTTGTTTTCTGTAGTTTGCGGTATGCAATTGTAAGATATATACTCCCGCATCTAATTTACCTAAATCTTCTAAAGTATATTCTTTACTAACTAATACCTTTTTATTCCAAATAAGCTTGCCATTTACATCGCTTAAAACGAGTTGTATCTCTTCGTTATCTATCTTATCTTTTGAGATAATCAAGGTTTCGTTAAACGGATTTGGATATACATTTACTAGGTCTGAACCCACTTTTTCGCGAGCTATTTTTCTCACATCCGAATACGAAAAACTAGCATCATTATCTACTTGTTTTAACCTATAATACCAAACAGAATTAGATTCTATAGAATAATCTTGGTACAGGTAACGTCTTTTGATATCGCTGTTTCCGGCCGCTTTTACTTTGCCTATGGTTTCAAATGTTAATCCGTTAGCTGAGCGTTCTATATCAAAGTAGGCTGCGTTTTTTTCTTGTGCGGTTTGCCAATTAAGTTCATTCGATTCTTCTTTGGCTATTACATCAAAGCTCAATAATGTAACTGGCAAAATACCACCACTTGCAACTCCAAAAATATGGAAGTTAGAAACACCACTAATGCTTTGCGAATAAGGATTTGTTCCGCTGGCGCTAGTAGCTGTATTGCCTGTCCAAACACTACCATTATAGGTTCCAACATAGCTAGAGCTTCTATTAAATCCAATTAACTCATCTGCTACATTCCATGTAAAGTTGAGGTTTGCTAGGCTTCCACCAGCTGTTTGTTCTTGTATAATCCATGTTTTATCTACTGCGTTGGCGGTATAAAATGCGCCAATTGGATTACCATTAGCAGCATATTGATTGTATACTTTTGGAATAACTCTGGCCCTAAACTGATCCATAGTGCCCGTATTCTGAATGCTAAAAGGAGTAAAACTATTTTGGTTCGAACCAATAGGAAAGCTTACCAATCCTGTTCTTCCGCCTGAACCAATGTTTTGTATAATGAGCATTCCTGTATCGTTGCAAATGATGAATTTGTTGGAAGAATTGGCTCCATAAATGTGAGAGCTGTTTCCTAAAAGGCTTAAGTTATATGCATTAAGACTAATAGTACCTTGCACAAAATTTATCTGATTTTGAATGCTAACATTTCCTGCTAAACTTAATCCGCTAGCATTGTTTACTTCTAATTTATGATAACTAATACCAGGTATTTCTTGTAAGGCATTTCCTGAAAAGGCAATGGTGCCTAGGCTGTTGTTTAGGTTTCCGTTTAACTCCACCTCGCCATAAATAGCAAGTTTGGCTGCTGCATTATTGAGGGTTACGCTGGCGCCACTGGCTATACTCAGTTTATAACAGTTGTTGGTGCTATCGCTTATAATAGGCAGATTACTCACATTCGGAATAATGGCATCTGTAGTATGAGTAGGAACAATTCCGCAACTCCAATTAGCAGGGTTATTCCATTGGGTGTTTGCAGCACCGGTCCAGTTATTGGTGCTTATCACTATTAATCGTGCAGCTAGGCTGGTATCAGCTGGTGTGCAAATGCCTTTTACCACGCATCTGTACTCGTTGGTATGCATGCTGCTATTAGGAGCAAGCAGGTGCATCGAGTCTTTAGTTGTTCCAGAATAAGTTGCATTATCGCTTAGGTTCAGCCAGGTGCTACCTTGTTTAATTTGCCATTGATAGCTTAATCCAAGTCCTCTTGCTTTAATGGTAAAATGAGAATTACCTCCGTTGCAAAAAATGGTATCATTGATAGCTTGTTTGCTAATAAATGGTTTGCCGCTTACGAGTGTAAATTCGGTTGAACCTATATCGGGTGGAATAGATCTTGCTTGATTGTTAAAATCGTGTGGTACGTTTACGTATGCTCCTGCATCGGCAATTCTGCATGAATTACTGTTTAGGTTACCAGCATTTTTATTCTCAAAAAAGCTGTCGGATTCCATCTCTAAATTTGTATTAATTAAATTATAAATGGGGTTTCCGGTTGCGGTATTCCAAGAGTTTATATTTCTAGTTGTGCCCAACGGCCACTCTATTAAAGAGCCAGTAATGGCGTTTACCAATAGGTTGTTATCATGTAAAAAATTGCCACTTATATTGCTACTAATGGCAAAATGAGAACCTGCTCCACCGCGTTCGTTATATAAAATATTATTTACCAACTCCACAGCAGCAGTGCTACTAGATACGTTCCTGTAAAAGGCAGAGCTGTTATTTGGATTCGCATTTTGTCCGCCTAGGTAAATAGAATTATAGTAAAATTGATTGGTACCTCCCGATGCTGATAGGTCTATCCCTCTTATACGTGGTTGGGTATTTGGCAAATCATGAATGATAGTTATTTGGTTGTTATGATAGGTAGTAGAACCGTTTGAACCAATATATATGCCTCGTATGGTAGGACTATTCGCTGCTAACCCGGTATGAGTTGCGTGTAATTGGTATATTCTGTTTCTGTGTACCTGACTCGTTTTAATAGCATTCATAATGGCTATTCCGGTTACGGTAGCGCCATTTAACGAACTAAAATTATTTAGGTTGTATATGAGGTTATTTTCGATATTATTATCTGTTCTAGCTGCAGAAATTCTAATACCTACACAACTATAATCTACATTATTTGTGGTGCTATTGCGAGTATAGAAATGACTCATTTCATTGTTTTGAACCGAAAATACGCCATTTTCAATACTCATACCTACTGTAAATCCGCTTCCATTATTAAATATGTTTCGAATTTGATTGCCACTTATTTGCACATTACTAGAGCTAATATATCGTATACCATAAAAGCTTTGCCTTACAGAAATACTATCCCAATCTGCACCTCCCAATTTATCTACTCCAATGATATTATCCTTAATAGAAAGTTTTCCTCCAACACCATATATTCCAGTAAAGGTTCCAGAAGTGCCGTTTAACAGGATGTTTCCAATTTGGTTATTCTCAATTCTACTGTTTTGTAGGTTACCAGCATTTATATAAATAGCGGTATAAAAATTACTGTTTCTATAAGGGTTTCCAGCTCTGTTTTCAGAATTTCCACCAATAGAATTATGTGTTACTAAGGTGTTATTTATTCCGTTAAACACATAAATTCCATAGTTCCCAATGCTATGTGTTACGTTATGTACATTGTATATTTTGTTGTTGCCAATTATATGGTTATTGCCTGAACCAATTATAATGCTGTAAAATGCTGCAGTTCTGCCTCTGCGTTGCACAAAATGATTACCTTTAGAAGCATCTGTAGAATCGCCAATAGAAATGTTTTTGCCAGCATTGGCAATGTATATTCCGTATGTGTTGTAATCGATAATGTGGTTACCAATAATTTTACTGTTCCTTATGTTGCCTGCTGCCGAGTTAATAATAATAGGAGTGTTAGGAGAATTAGTGCTATCATTTAAAGGCGGACGAATAATATTATTTTGTATCACAATATTATCAGATGGAAGTGAAATATTGGTAGTATTTAAATGAATAGTTCCAATACCAGAGTTAGATGAATTGCCTTCTATAATGCAATTTCTAATGGTATCGTTGTTTCCACTTCTTATTCTAATTGCAGGAGCAGTGCTGCCAGATGGTGCGGTGCCAATTGCATTTCTAAGAGTAAGCAATTTATTTGCTCCTCCATCTATGCTAACATTATTAGCACCATCTATACATACCATAGCTAGCGAACCGGTTGTTACGGCACCAGAAATGACTCTTGCATTATTATCGGGTTTTATTAATAAATTAAATCCTGCTAAACCCATATTGGTTAAGGCAATAGTGCCTGGTTCGGTGGTATTAGATACAATAGTTGCAACGGTATTGCCCGATAATACTCCATTGTTTATGGCTGCAAATAATCCGGTATTGCCCGTTAGGGTTGTGTAGGTTTGTCCGGCACCCACCGTTAAGGTAGTTGGTAGTCCGTTTACTATATTATAAATAAATGCATTGGTTGGTGCAGTAATCATACTATTTACACTGGCATGGTTGGCCCCTTGAAATGGATACACAAAAAGATTGGCAGGATTTGCCGAGTCTTGTGCTGCTATATAATATTGATACCTGTGTCCAACATTTACTGGAAATCCAGTTAGTGAATAATCTATTGTAAAGCTCCAAGTACCATCGTTTTTGGTGCCAGAAACTAAGGTGCCTTGTGCACTTTGCCAAGCACTTGTAGAGGGTGCCACTCGTCTGTAATAAACTCTTGGTCTTAGGGTGCTATTAGTATTTACTCCTATATGTGCATCGGTAATCTGAACAGAAAACGTTCTGTTTGCAATGCTAGTGGTATTACTTAATGGAAGTAAATTTATAAGGGGAGCAAAAATATCTACCTTATTATAATTTCCGGCATCGGCTCCAATATCAGTTGCACTATTAGCTAACCTGCTTTCTCCTTCAAAGTCGTTTTCTACTTCTTCAATCAGCATTCCACTTCCTTCGGCTGGTGTATTGGTTTGCAGCTTCAAAGATAGGTTCAGCACATTGCCTGTTGGGTTTACAAAATTTGGATTTCCAACCCCAGAATGTATATCCATAAAGGTTAATGAGCGCATGGTTTGTAGGGATATGTAATCGGTAATACCTATCCTAGCAAGAAATCCGCCGCTATTGGGTGCAAAATAGATGTTGTGGTCTAATGTTAATCCGTTTAAGTTAATGGAGGTAAATCCTATGGCACAGTGTTTACCGCTGCTGCCAAAATTGCTTCTAGCTGTATAAAAAATATTGTTAATGATATTCCTGGTGCCAGAGCTTAACAGAGAATTAAAATATGCATAACTATTTAAGTTGTTAGGACCATTATAAGACCCTCCAATATAAATAGAGTTATGGTAATAAGAGTTAGAATTGCCCAAATCTTGTATTCCTATTAGCGATTGGTTAGCCATAATACCATTACCATTACTATCTATGCCCAGGCGAATCATATTGTTGGTGCAAATGGTTGAACTATTCCAATTAAATATGCCCACTATGGTTGAACCAAAAAGCGCCGATGAATGTAGTGTATGTATAAAGTTGTTAGAAATGTTATTAGTACCCGTACTCGAATTCCCAACTTTTATCCCGAAAACCATATTCATGTTGGTGTTGGCAGAATTGTTTGCATACAAGTTATAAATAGTATTAAAACTGCACTCTTGGTCGGGACCAGAACACATTTGATTAATACCAATTACCGGCGCTTGAAATCCGTTCATAGAAACAACGCTCTTACTAAATAACTTAAAAATGGTGTTTTTGGTAACGGTAAAGCTCCCCGACGAATTCATAAATATTCCGCAAACATTGGCCATGCTATCGGTATTGTTGCCATGTAAATTGGCTATAGTATTGCCGCTAATTATATTTTGTGAACTTGCGTTTGGACCAACAATTCCGTAAGTAAATGCTTTGCTAAAGTTTTGGATGCTGTTTTCTTGTGTTTGACTTCCAATAGTATTTTCGAGAATAGAAAGAGAAGGCACAGCACTAGTAATTCTTATGCCAGAAAATTGCACATTTCCAAATCCGGTTGCACCTAAAGTAAATCCTGAAATGGTATTATAACTAATCTGACTTTCATCATAAGAACTGCCACCACCCATATTAATAGCTGCAAAATCAATAGTTCCAGTGTTGTTGCTAACGTTTATTTTTAAATTAGTTTGGTCTGAACCTAATTGATTTCCGCTTACGTTAAAAGCTCCATTAATTAAGTTTATCAAGCTGCTAACACCAGAGCTTCCCGACCAACTTAAGCTGATATTTTGGATGTAGTTACCGAGTAAAATATTTGTATTGCTCGAAGATAGGTTCAGCCTTATAAAATTAGTAAAACCTGTACCTGTATATAAGGTAGCAGAACCACCACAATTTGGTGCAGAGCCGCCTATATAATTTCCAATAAGAGTATAATTTGAACCGTTAAAAATGTTTATGGCACCTGCATAGGTTGTGCTAATATTTCTGCTGCTTGTTTGGTAAAAAGAGTTATTAGAGATAAACCAAGAATTGCTTCCTGTTGCTATTTGTATGCCATAACTTGGATTAGAATTGTTGTAATAATTGTATATATTATTATCGTAAACAGAATTGTATAAATTAGGTGAATTAGCACTACCTCCAGAGTAAATACCGTAAATAGGGTTGTTTATGCTATCTTTTATACTATTGTTTACAATGGTATTGTAATTGTTTCCTTCACTAAATGTACTCGTTAAAAAGTTTACAACCCCAGAACTAGTGCTCTGCGAACGGCCTGTTAATCGGCAATGTGTAACGGTATTATTACTCGAATTGTTTATAAAATTAATAGCAGCACCTACACTATTGGTATTGTTAATTTGTATAAATTCTGCTGCTCCCGTACCACCCAATCTTCCATCAATGGAAAGGTAATTGGTTTGGTTTAATAAAAAGGTACTGCCTGCGTTTGAAGTAAAAATGATAGGATTTGTTACAGCTGCATTGGGCCTTATAGTTACCGTATTACTGCTGGTAGTTAATAAGTTTCCAAAAGCCAATGGGTAGGTTTCTACGCTAGGCAAATAACTTGGCATTAGCTCTAAAATCAGTGAGCCATCTATGCCTTTGCTTCTTATATCATTGCAAGCGTTTCCTATGCTGGTATAGTCGCATAAGGTCGGACAAATAGTTTTAGTTCCACTTAATAATCCGGCTGCAGTGTTGGTGTTTCCTTGCGCATAATTATTAGGCAAGCTGCCTTCATTGCAGGCATACACTCTAAAATAATATGTATTTCCAGGCACCAAACCGCTAAAATTATACTGATAGGCTGAACCAACTCCTATACTGTTTTGGCTAACAATATTGCTTGCCAAATTATAGTTAATATCGTCGGTACTCATATAAACTAAGAAGTAAGTTTCTGAGTTGCTACTATCATTCCAATTTACTGTAATTTGGGTTCCTGTTACATTGGTATAGGTTAATGTAGAAGGTGCATTGGGCGACTGAAATTTTGGAGTAAAGGAATAAGATTGTCCGTTATTGGGTTTTGTGTTTAGGGTGTTTGTTTCTGTAATAGTGCTGGTATCAAATGTGTTGTTAGAAGTAGAAGTTAAGCAAAAGAAGTTTCTTGGTCCGGTTGCCACATTTGTAATACCAATAGATGCACTCGCAGCATTTAAGCCACCAGGTTCTGTTTGGTATACAAATTCTATTTTACTGTCGCCTTCATGTAATTTAGCCTGAAACGAAATTCCCGGAGCTCCTGCCGTAGAGCTCCATCTGGCGTTTTGCCATTGCATAATAAAGGTTCTGTTTGGGGCTGAACCAATAGTTGTATAGCGTAAATCTGATGCATTGTTGAATAATAAATTATCCCATAAAGGAGCAATTATGGCTCTAGGTGCGCCAGCACCGGTACCAGTGCTCAAGTTATTGGCAACATTTACTGCACTAGTTATGGCGTTTCCTAAACATAAATATCCGTTTGTAGAAACAGAAACGGTAGTATAACTCTGACTGTTATATATAAACGAAAATCCTATCGGAATACCAGCTCCATATCCATCGTTTAAAGTGCCAGAAATTGGGAGAATATTGCCGCCAACAATAGGAGTGTAGGTGCTGCTGCTAGGACTAAAAGTGTAGTTTACTACACTTTGAGCTTTTATAAATTTGTTGGGTAGAAAAAGAATAGCAATTGAGTAAAATAGTAAGCTAATTTTTTTCATAAAATGCAGTAATTTAAGTCGGTAAGTTATAATACTTTTTTAATATTACAACAAGTAAGATAAAAAAAAGAGCCAATTCTTTTTTGAATTGGCTCTTTTCCTTAAAAGTTATATAAATAATTTTATTTAACGTCTACTTCAATGGCGTTTAATACATTGGCCTGACCTTGAGCAACGAAAACAACTACCTTTAAATCGTCGATTACCACTGCACCACCACCAGGAGGTATAGTAGCACCATTGTAATCTTCTGGCACATCATAGGTAAAAGTTTTGGTGATTTTGGCACCTTCTTTTTTCTCTTCGGTAATAACCTCACCCCAAACACCGGTTAATAAATCTCTTAACACATGGTTTTGTTCATAATTGTTTGGATCTGGAGCACCAGATTGTCTAGAGAAAATATGGTCTTGAACCAAGGCCACATTAATACGATTTTCTTTGGTTTCTTCAGATGTGTAGTACATGTCTACCTTTACAGTTAGCTTACGTGTAGCTTCATCAAAAGTAGCTTTAGCACCTAAGTTAACTGGCGCATCCATATCAAACACCTTGCTAGCAGCAACTCCCCAAGAACCTCTGCTCATGGCATAACCACCGCTTACTTGTGGCGTTACTCCTAATTCACTGCATAGTGTACGACTAATAGTTCCAGCTGGATAGCCAGACACTTTAGCGAATGAGATGATAGAGCCACCGTATTTAGTGGTAAAGTTTGCCCAACCAGTTTGTGGATTGGCGTAACTACCTCCATGCACTGCTAAAATAATAAACTTACCTGGGTTAGCATCTGCAACAGCTTTAGCACGTACGTGCCCATCCGGACAAAATCCGCAACGTACGCCAGTAAAGTCTTCTAATAAGGCTACTCTCTTTCCTTTAGTAGTAGGTGCCAAAAACTCTGGGTTGTTTGGATTGGGATTGTTGTTTGTGTTGTTTGTTTCATCAGTGGTAGTCTCGGTTTTTTTACATCCGCCAAGCATAAAGCCTCCCACCACAAGTGAAGCTAAAATGAATGAGTTGATTTTTTTCATGTGTTTATTGTTTATTTTAAAAGTTCGTAATTCGTAATTCGTAATTCATAATTATTCAAGAACGCAATAAAGCCCATACATAACCATGCATGCACCTATACTAGTTGGCGTATAAAGTAGAAAGTTGTAGGCTGGGTGAGAGTGTGGGAAAACCAATGAAATTAAGCAGCCAAATAATAAAACAGCGGCGCCAATTCCGATAAGCGAGAAACCTCTTTGGGTGCGGTTTTTCGTCTTATTTTCAGTTTCATTTTCATTCAATGAATCTGAATCATAAAGGGTTGTTTCTGTGTTTTTCATTTTTTCTAATTTTATTTAAAATTAAATATTATTTTTAAAAATGCAAATTTTGAGGAAAAAATAAAAAAATGAGGCTCGGTGTTACGCTTGTATTTTGGTTGTGGAGTATAGTGATTTGGGCACAAGATCCTCTATATAGTATCTTAGATAAAAGTTCTGGATTGCCTTCTAATACTGTATATGATATTATGCAGGATGAAAAAGGTTATATGTGGATTGCCCATGATGAAGGGGTAAGCAAATACGATGGCTTTCAATTTACTTCTTATACTAATTCGGCTCAAACCTCTAGGCCAGGTAGCTCGCTGCAAAAGGACAAATATGGTAGGGTTTGGTATAGTAATTTTGATGGGTATTTGTACTACATAGAAAATGAAAACATGTTCCCCCTTCAAATGGGTAAACCACTCGGATTTACTAGCTTCGGTATTGGCGATAATTATGTATATTCTGTTGAACAAGATGGGGTGGTTTTCTATGATATTTTAACCCTCAAAAGAGCTGGTGTCTACCCTAGAAATACTACCTCTTTTGTGGCATCTGCTATGATTAATGATTGTTTTGTTTTCTTGGATAGTGTTATGCATATATTTAAAGATAAACAACTAATTAGGGTTATTCAGTCGAATGAAATTCCAGGATATAGATTTGGTTTCACCTTCTTTACCTCCAAAGAAAATAATTTGATTTTTGCCCCCAGAGAAAAAAATGAATCGTATTGTCTTAGTTTTGACTTAACATCTGGATTTAAAAAAATTCCTTTTACCAAAACAGGTTTCTTTCAAAATTTTTCGCAAACGGGTGAATTAATATGGGCCTGCACACCTAAAGGAGTTACTGGCTTTACTAAAGATGGAAAACTATTTTGGGGTCAAAACAAACCCGTTTTTTCAAAATTTAATATCTCTAGCGTTTTTAGAGATAGGTCGAGAAATTATTGGTTCACCACGCTTACGGATGGAATTATCATCGTCCCCGATTTAGGTGCCAAAATCATCAACCCTTCATTATTCCGACCATTTTGTTTAGGCGAAACCAAAGATAAAATACTCATTGGAAATAGAGGTGGCGACATCTATTCTCTTGATTCCAAAAATCACCTAAATCCTATTACCTCTTCAGATAATCACGATATCATTCGTGTTTTTTACGATTCTATAAGTAACAAAATATACTACGCTAATCGGTTTTTTCAGATTTCAAATTTAGAAGGTGAATTGTTGTATCAGTCGAAAACAGCTCTTAAGGATATTTGTAGTATCAATAAAAATTATCTTGCATATGCAGCCACCGGAAAGATTGGATTATTACGCGTAGGTAATTCTACTAACCCAGATTATTGGGATTCATTATATCAATCTGCCATTAATTTTGAAACAAAAGAATGCTCTTTTTTAGAGTCGGCCGTAAGGGGAAAATCTGTGGCCGTTAATATCCATACAAAAGCTATTTATTATGCAACCAACATAGGTTTATATAAGGTTCAAAACTTCCAAAAAAAGCTTATAACCATGAATGGTAAACCTGTGTTTGCTCAGAAAGTTCGCATGGCTGGTAATCGTTTGTTTTGCTTAACCGGACAAAATATTCTTTATGAAATTCTACCTAATGATTCACTTATTAAATACTCGGGAAATTACCTATACAAAAACATCAAATTCGCTAATGGTTATTTGTTTTTAATTGGAAATAATTACATT
Source organism: Bacteroidia bacterium (assembly GCA_022402405.1). GTDB lineage: Bacteria > Bacteroidota > Bacteroidia > UKL13-3 > UKL13-3 > B1. The sequence continues at coordinate 19,907 of JAKRSG010000081.1, forward strand.
CATGGTTTACATCAATCAGATGGCTTTAAGAAAAATGAATACTTTGAAAATCCTGCAGGTAATCACGAAATAAATGATGTGCTCTACAAAAATAATTATTTATACCTTGCCAGTAATGTAGGGTTAATCGTAAGTCCGCTCTTGCCTCAAAAAACAGAAAATAAAAAACCTCCTTTTTATATTCATTCGGTAACTATTGGCGGACAAGAAGCACCAATAAAAAGTATTCAAGCTTATCCTACAAATAAAAATGAGGTTCTTATCAATTATGCCATCTTAAATTATCATCCTAATGCTAATACTCCTCTTTATTATAGCATAAATAATGGAAATTGGACAGCCTGCTCTCCTCAATCGCGCTCTCTAAAATTGCCTTATTTAAGTCCGGGTGAATATACCATTCAATTTAAATTTGAAAACCAATCTCCTGAACTCGAAACGGTGGTTTTCGAAATCTCTAAACCTTACTATGTAAAATGGTGGTTTATACTCACAATTGCGCTCATTCTCATTGCCTTTGTTATGGGTTATAATCAACTTAGATTAAATCGTTTAAATGAAACAAGTCGTTTATTACTCGAAAAAATGGAGCTCGAAAAAAGCTTGGGTCAGTCTGTTCTTACAGCTATCAAATCGCAAATGAACCCGCACTTTTTTTATAATGCACTCAATACTATTCAATCTTATATACTTTCTAATGATGGTAGTAAGGCGTCTACTTATTTAAATAAATTTTCAAAACTCACAAGGCTTATTCTAGAAATGTCTGAAAAGGAAGCGGTGTCTTTATCGGATGAACTTCGTTCGCTTCGCTTATATTTAGAACTAGAACAGGGTCGTTTCGATGAAGATGATTTTGATTTTACTTTTGAAGTAGATTCTGAAGTAGAAGATGAACTCATTCAAATCCCTTCTATGTTGGTTCAGCCATATGTGGAAAACGCCATAAAGCATGGCCTGCTTCATAAAAAGGGTAAAAAGCTATTGAAAATTGTTTTTAAAAGGGTAGAGGATGATTTGCATATCGAGGTAACAGATAATGGCATTGGAAGAGAACATGCAAGTAAAATAAATGAGGCCCGAAAGGAATATTATAGGCCTTTCTCTACCAATGCTAATCAAAAGCGTTTGGAGATTTTAAACAAAGGAAAAGATAGGTTTATTGGGGTAGAATTTGAAGACCACCGAGACCCAAATGGCAATGCCTTGGGTACTTCTGTTTTTATTACTATTCCTATAAATATTAACTGGACTAAAAACTAATTTCTACCTCAGGTAGCTCTCGTCTAATTCGTTCTTTTTCTTTATCGCCCAAAGGGTTTCCGCCTAAGTTAAGGGTTTTTAACTTTCGTAATCTTTTTAAATTAGGTGGCATAGAACCTATCTGATTATTCTCTAAATTTAACTCTTCTAATTTTATCAAGCCTATTATCGTACGTGGCAAATACAAGAGTTGATTATTGCTTAAATCGAGTACTTTAACTTTCTTTAATTGGTTAATCTCCTGCGGTATCTCGGTAATTTTATTGTTGTTAAATTTGGCCTGAACCAAATTCTTTAACTGATTTATTTGTGCAATGTTCTCTATCTCATTAAAAGAAACATCAATTTGCTTTATGTAAAATCCTTGTTCCAATAATTTGTTTACTTCTTTTATTTCGTTAAAGCTTAAATCTACTTTTTCTAAATACTTTAATTTGTATATGCCTGAAGGCAATTTTTGCAATTGATTTTTACTTAAGTTGAGTTCTTTTAAATCTTTTAAGTTCTTAATAGAATTAGGGATTTTATCCATTTTATTCTCGCTCAAATCTAGGTATAAAAGGTTTTTCATCTTCAATACCTTATTGGGTATTTTAGGGTATTCTTTGGATGTTAGGGTTAACTTTCTAACCTGATTTATTTCTGCAATGGCTGAGTCTAAGTCAGTATAGTTTTTAAAGCTCTCTTTTCCATAATTAAGCTCAAATATGGGCTTGGGCGAGCAGTTCATCGGACTTATATAAAACCTATTGTCTTTGTTATGGGCAATTTCTCCTTTTTCTAACAGTTCTATCCTAAGGTTTTCTATGTCGTTTTCTAAGGTGTATAAGCCGCCGTTGCTTATTTTTGCTAGGTATGCAAGGTGTGTGTTTACGCCAAAATCTTTGCTATAGCCGCAAACTATTATTCTTATAGGTTTGGTAATTTTATAAGCCAATTCTATATCTCTAATGCAAGCAAAATTATCGGCAATGAGGATAATTTCTTTATGCTCTGGAAATCGTTCTATGGAGGTTAAAATAGCTTCTATATTGTTCTCGGGTCTGTCGCCACCACCACCGTTTAACCTTACTAAATTAAATAGGTTTAATATAGTGGGAATATCCGATGCCTCTGCCGAATAAATACCGCCTGTTTCTCCAATTACTTTTTGGGCAGTGGTTTTCCCATCTCCATCGTTAAATAGGCTTAAAAATCTTACTCCTGAGTGTTTGTAATTATTCAAATGCCAATGCAAAACTTGCGCACCATAGCCATACATGCTGCCCGTCCAATCGTTTATTACCAAGGCATCCGTCCATTCTGGATGTCTGTCAAATACTTTCCAAACTACCGAATCCGAAAAGGGATTATGCTTTAAATATTCGTTAATTTGTTTCTTATATTGCAACATCTCCAAGGGTGTTCGCTCGGTTAAGGGTATATTATTTTTAATAGTTAAGGCCTTAGCTAAATACTGCTGTATAATATACTTTTGTACATCTAAACTTTTGCCGTCAATTAGGTTTCTTATAGAGTCGTTTAACAAGGCATTCTCTCGTAATCCGTTTATGGTTTTTATCAACTCTACGCTACTGCTTTGGCTGCCTCTTTCGGTTTGAACCAACTTGTTTTCTGTTCCTAAACTGTCGGTTTCGCCGCTATTCTCGGCTTCTTCTGCGGCCGTTCTATACCATATAACCACGCCATGAAATAAGCTGTTTACTTGCTCATCGTTTACCACATGTGTTTGTAAAATGGTTCGCCATTTTATTGCTGTATCGTTTAAACTTGGGTCTAAGTCAAATAGTCGTATCAATCTGTTACAAAGCAATGGGTATATCTCTTTATACTCTCCATCTCTCACTGGATACCTAGAATACACAATATCCACACGGTAAGGGTAAACTGTATCTTTTATATTACGCCATAATTGGGGAGCAATAAACTGTGAACTGCGTAATCCGTTTTTTAAAAATATGGCTTTTTTGCCTCGGGCTAATTGGTATTCGGGGACTAATATTTCTTTGAAATGCGACTTTACTTCTGGTCCATATTTCTTGGGGTTCTGGAGCTTTTTTACATCAAATTCGGTCTGAGCCAAAACGTTTGTAAAAGCGCATAGGTTTAATGTAAGAAGAATGATTATCGTCTTTAAACTGGGTATGCTTTTTTGTAAAATAGTTTTGCTCATTTGTATTTATACAAGTATAGCTTTTGTATTTGTGTTTTTCAAAGCCCTTTTTTTTTCTAAATTGCAATGCTTGTTAGCAAGTACAATTATTTTATCATTATGTCGAAGAATTTAAGCGAACTTTCTGGAAGAAAGGGATTAGATAGAAACTTGTTCGAAGAGTTAGGTATATTAGCTCAAGAAACAGGAACGCCTTCTTCTAAGTCTATAGACGATTTAGCTGAGGAGTTTTTAATAGGCAGTGCCAATGTATATGGTACTACTACTTTCTACGATTTTTTGCGTCCAGAAAACAAGGGTAAAAAGGTCTATGTATGTAATGGTAGTTCTTGCTTAACTGCGGGTAAGCAGAATTCTGTTAAGGAGAAATTGCAAGCAAGTTTTGGTTCAGACCAAATTGGCGAAATGTGCTGCCTGGGGCGTTGCCACGAAAATGCTGCCTTTCATTATAAGGGGCAAAACTATTCGGGTGATGCTATTCATCATTTGGATCAAGTTAAAAATGACACGTATCCTAAACAGGAAAAATATTTTGTGGGTAGTTATGGTAAGCAGCTCTTAACAAATGTGGCAGAACCTGTAGAGTCTTTTTATAAACTTTGGGAGAATGTGCTTAAAGCCACGCCAGAGGCTGCTTTGGAAGAATTGAAGATATCTGGTTTAAGGGGCAGAGGGGGCGCTGGCTTTCCTATTGGATTTAAGTTAGAGTCGGCAAAAAACACGCCTAACACCACCAAGTTTATTGTGTGCAACGCAGATGAGGGCGATCCGGGTGCCTACAGCGATAGGTATTTGTTGGAAGAGCAAGTGCATCTGGTTTTACTAGGAATGATGATTGCTGGTTATGTAATGGGTGCTAATACGGGTGTGTTGTATATAAGAGCAGAATATCCAGTTTCTATTCAGAATACAAAGGATGCTATCGCTCAATTGCGTGAGCTAAATTATATAGGAAAGAATATTTTTAACTCGGGATTTGATTTCGATTTTAAGGTAATTCCGGGTTTGGGTGCTTACATCTGTGGCGAGGAAACAGCGCTACTTTCTAGCATTGAGGGTCAGCGACCAGAGGTGCGTGTGAGGCCTCCATACCCTACGCAACAGGGTTTGTTTAATAAACCAACTGTGGTAAATAATGTAGAAACCTTGGCTAATATTCCTTATGTTATTAAGAATGGTGGTGCCGCTTTTGCCGCTATTGGCAGAGGGAAATCTAGTGGTACTAAGCTGGTTTCTTTAGATGGATTTTTTAACAGACCGGGTATCTATGAGGTAGAAATGGGAACTCCGCTATCGGTGGTTATTAATGAGCTTGGACAAGGTTTTAAATCTTCTATCAAAGCCATGCACATCGGTGGTCCGCTGGGAGGATTAGTGCCTGTATCTAAAATTAATGATTTAACAATGGATTTTGAATCTTTTGCTTCGCAAAAGTTTCTGCTTGGTCATGCCTCTATCGTTTGTCTTCCGCAAGAGTATCCTATTATAGATTATATAGAACACTTGTTTCAGTTTACCGCTCATGAGAGCTGCGGTAAATGTTTTCCGTGTCGTTTAGGTTCAACCCGTGGCTACGAATTGGTGAAGGGTGCTAAACAGGGTGTAAACATGGATAGGGTATTGTTTGATGATTTGATTGAAACAATGGAAATTGGCTCGCTGTGCGCTCTGGGCGGTGGATTGCCGCTTCCAATTAAAAATGCTCTCACGTATTTTAAGGATGAATTAGCTCCCTATTTTAATGCATAATAACTAAAACATGAATACTATTGCTTATATAGATGATGTGGCTTATGAGGTGTTTCCGGGTGAAACTATCTTGAGTTTTATAAATAGAGTTAAGGGTCAAAAAACTATACCAACTCTATGCGATGCTCCTAATTTAGATCCTTATGGTGCTTGTAGGGTGTGTAGTGTTGATGTGGCTCTGCAAGCTAATGGTCCGGCCAAAGCTCAGGCTTCTTGTCATACGCCTGTTATGCCTAATTCTTATATCTATCCGCATTCGGATAGGATTCAAAAACTAAGAAAAAATATTGTAGAATTAGTGCTCACAGATCATCCGTTAGATTGTTTAACTTGTGAGGTAAATAATAACTGCGAACTGCAAACGGTAGCAGCTCAAGTAGGAGTGAGGGATGTGCGTTATCCTGAGGGTAAAAATCACTTGGATAGAAAGAAAGATTTGAGTCACCCTTACATGACAAGCGACATGAGCAAGTGTATTAACTGTGCTCGTTGTGTGCGTGCCTGCGATGAGGTGCAAGGGCAATTCGTATTAAGTATGGCAGGCAGAGGGTTTGATAGTCATATCGTAAAGGGGCAAGATACTTCTTTTAACTTAAGCGATTGTGTAAGCTGTGGCGCTTGTGCTCAAGCATGCCCTACTTCTGCTATCAGCGATGTGTTTGAGTCGAAGTCGGTTGCTGTTGATGAAAAAGTGAGAACCGTATGCACGTATTGTGGCGTAGGTTGTAACTTGGAGGTGTCTGTAAAAGCTGGTAAGGTAAAGTCTATTCAAGCTCCTTATGATGCTAAGGTAAATCAAGGTCATACGTGTTTAAAAGGTCGTTTTGCATTCTCTTTTTATAACCATGGCGATAGGATCAAAACGCCGCTTATTAGAAAAAATGGGGTGCTAGAGCCTGCTACGTGGGACGAAGCTTATGCGTTTATTGCTAAAGAATTAACTAGGATCAAAACGGATTTTGGGCCAGATTATATTGCAGGTATTTCTTCTGCTCGTTGTACCAATGAGGAAAATTACCTCATGCAAAAGTTTATGCGTGCGGTAATTGGTACCAATAACATCGATAGTTGCGCGCGTGTTTGTCACTCGCCAACGGCTCTTGGCATGCAGCGTACCTTTGGAACGGGTGCCGCCACCAACTCGGTTATAGATTTAAAATACACCGATTGCATGATGGTAATTGGTGCAAACCCTACGGCCGGACATCCAGTAACGGGTGCTAAAATTAAGCAGCAAGCCATGAAGGGTAAAACCTTAATTGTGATTGATCCAAGGAAAACAGAATTGGCTAAATATGCTAATTATCATCTTCAATTACGTCCGGGTACCAATGTAGCTATGCTTAATATGATGTTGTATTACATCATTTCTGAAAACAAAGTAAACACAGATTTTATCTCTGAGAGAACTGAAGGCTTTGAAGCTTTTAAAGAGCATATCTTATCGCTTAATATGGATGAATTGGCAGCCATAACGGGTGTAGATAAACAGCTTGCCAAAGAGGCTGCCATGGCTTATGCTTCTGCTAAAAATGCTATGTCGTTTCATGGTTTGGGGGTTACAGAGCAAGCGCAGGGTACGTTTACGGTAATGTTAATAGCAGATCTTGCCATGATTACCGGAAACATTGGTAGAAGAGGGGTTGGGGTAAATCCATTGCGCGGACAAAACAACGTGCAGGGTGCGGCAGATATGGGCTGTCAGCCTCATCAAGGTGCCGGCTATTTAGATGTAACTATTCCAGAAAATCATAAGAAATATGAGGAGTTTTATGGAGCTAAATTACCTTTACATATTGGTTATAAAATCCCTCAAATGTATGAGGCTTCCCTCAACGATAAACTAAAAGCTTTATGGGTAATAGGAGAGGATATGGCTCAAACCGACCCTAACACGCAACATGTGGTGGCCGCTCTCAAAAAGTTAGATTTGTTTATTGTGCAAGAGTTGTTCATGACAGAAACGGCTAACCTAGCCACTGTTGTTTTACCGGGTGCTTCTTTCCTTGAAAAGAGTGGTACGTTTACCAATGGTGAACGTAGAATTCAAAGGGTAAATAAGGTGGTAGAGCCATTGCCAGGAACCAAAGCCGATGGGCAAATTATAGCTGAGCTCATGACATACATGGGTTACCCTCAGTTAGATTATGATCCGGATTCTTTGTTGGGTGAAATTTCTCAGATAGTGCCATTTTTTGCCGGTGTTAAATGGAATGAATTGGGCGAAAATGGAAAGCAATGGCCTGTAGATATTAATGGTAAAGATACCGAAATTCTGCATACAGATAGCTTTAAACGTGGATTAGGAAAGTTTGTTGGCAACGATTTTAAAGAGTCGCCAGAGATTGTTAAAAATGGTAAAGAATACCCATATATCATCACCACAAACCGCGAGCTAGAACATTATAATTGTGGCGCCATGACGCGCAGAACTAAAAATGTAGAGATACTTACAGAAGATGTATTGCTTATCTGTAAAGAAGATGCCGATAAACATGGTATCAAAAATGGTGATATGGTTTGTGTAGAATCTGCCCGCGGTAAGGTTGATATTAAAGCTAAAATTACAGATGAAGTAAAACCGGGTGTGTTAAGCAGTACTTTCCATTTACCAGAAATTATGCTCAATAACATCACCTCAAGCGAGCACGATTCAGAAGCTATGTGTCCGGAGTATAAAGTAGTTTCTGTTAGAATAAGAAAGAGTAAAGGCGAGTATAAAAACAAGCCACAAAAAGAAATGGTATAAGCGCAGGCTTATACCATTTCTTTTATTCATTATACATAAAACTAGGCTTCTGTAAAAGAACCCATTCTAGAGAATTTCTCAATTCTGGTCTGAACCAAAGTGTCAGCTGCAGTGTTTTTAATCTGATCCAATTCTTTTACAAGCTCTGATTTGAATAGTTGATAGGTTTCGTTCACATCCATATGAGCACCTCCAAGAGGTTCTGGAATGATACCATCAATTAGTTTATTTTTGAGCATATCAGTTGCCGTAAGTTTTAAGGCTTCTGCTGCTTTTTCTTTATGCTCCCAACTGCGCCATAAAATAGATGAACACGACTCTGGTGAAATAACCGAGTACCAGGTGTTTTCCATCATCAATACTCTGTCGCCAACTCCTATACCAAGTGCACCTCCAGATGCCCCTTCTCCAATGATTATACAAATAATAGGCACTTTGAATACACTCATCTCATAAAGGTTACGGGCAATGGCCTCGCCCTGACCACGTTCTTCTGCTTCAATACCCGGAGAGGCTCCAGGAGTATCTATCAAACGAACTATAGGTAAACTGAAACGCTCTGCCATTTTCATTAAGCGAAGTGCTTTACGGTAGCCTTCTGGGTTAGGCATTCCAAAGTTTCTAAATTGGCGTTGCTTGGTGTTTCTGCCCTTTTGCTGACCAATTACCATAACACTCTGACCATTGATAGTAGCAAAACCACCC
>JAKRSG010000082.1 GCA_022402405.1 Bacteroidia bacterium
AAACTATATCAAAAACGCGCTTCGAAACGGGAATGCTATATTTTGGAAAAATGCTTTGATTTTTTACCAATGACTTATGATAACGAGGTGGGTTTTCTATTAAATACCTAGCTCTCATTAAAAAGTCTTCGGTGGCAATTGGGCGCTCAAATATATCTGCAAATTGCTCTAATAAGGCAATGTTTCTGTTTGCTTCGGTAATTCTATCTACTACCAAAATAAACGGAACATTGGCTGTTTTAGGAACATTTTTACAATTTTTGCGAAGGGTAATACCATTAGCTCCTAACAAATCGGAGTAGGTTACTACCAACTTAACAGGCTCGTTAATGTTTGTCCACTGGATAAACTGAAATATATTATCGAAATGAAATATTTCAAATTCTTCCTTAAATAAATGACTGAACTCCACAATGGAGTCGGCATCCGAAGAAACAAAAGCAATTCTCTCTTTAACAGTCATGGAACTCATGATTAAATTTTCTTAAGTCTACGGAAAATGTTATCTATCCTAGCTTCAAGTTCTTCCGGATTAAATGGTTTAATCAAATAATCGTCGGCACCTGCTTTTAAACATTTAATTTTATCTGTAGAACCTTCGTTTCCAGATAGCATAATTAGCGGCACATCTTTAAAGAAACCGCTAGATCTTATTTGTTTAATAAACTCTAAGCCGTTTATCTCTGGCATGTTTACATCGGCAATTATTACATCTGGAATAACGCCTTGTTGCATCCATTCCAATGCCTCTTTCCCGTTTTGCTTAGCAACCACATGGTAGGTTTTGTTAAAGTAAAAATCTAGGATTTTTAAAATGCTTAATTCGTCGTCTAATGCAAGCAGTGTCTTTTTCATATGTTAAGCAGGCGTTGTTTTTATTTTTTGTAAATTTTTTGGAAAGAGTCGGTTTTCATAATTCGGTAAATGGTAGATTTACCTATCTGCAGTTTTTTGGCAACAGTTATAACATTATCATCGTATTTATCTAAATAAAATTTGATAATAAGATTGGTATAATCATCAAAACTCATTTCTTGAGTAAGGATAGAGTTGATAGATTTTTCTGAGTTATAAGTAATGTCTTTTGCCTCTATAGTATTGTCATCGCACATTACACAAGCAAGTTCTACAATAGCTCTTAATTCCCTGATATTTCCCGGGTAAGCATAATCCATTAATTTTTTCTGAGCTTCATTGCTCAAAGAAATTTTTCCTGTTTTGTTTTCTTTGATGTATTCATCAATAAAATGCTTGGCCAAGTAAATTACATCATTACCTCTTTCTCTTAGGGGCGACAAATGAATAGGTAATCCTAATAAGCGGTAGTATAAATCTTCTCTAAATCTTCCCTCTTGTACTTCGTTTGCTAAATTTTTATGCGTAGCCACCACAATTCTTACATCAATAGGTATGGCATTATTGCTTCCAATTCTGGTTACTTCTCTTTCTTGCAATACACGCAACAGTTTGGCTTGTAGGTTCAGGTCTAGTTCTCCAATTTCATCTAAGAAAATAGTACCTTTAATGGCCTGTTCAAATTTACCAATTCTTCTGGCATCAGCTCCTGTAAAAGCTCCTTTTTCATGACCAAACAATTCACTTTCAATAAGCTCTTTTGGAATAGCTGCAACGTTTACCGCTACAAATGGAGATTTTTTGCGTTCGCTATTATAGTGAATGGCTTTAGCTACAAGCTCTTTACCTGTACCGGTTTCACCCGTTATAGAAACTGTTATCTTACTATTGGCAGCCTTCTCTATTAAAGAAAATATTTTCTTCAACGAATCGCTATTTCCAATAAGTGTTTTAGAGTAATCGTATTTTTTTCCTAAATCTTCTCTAAGTTCAGTAATTTCTGTTTTTAAGGAAACGTTTGTTAATGCGTTCTGAACCGAATTCATTAAGCGGGTTTTGGTGTCTTCATTTTTGATGATGTAATCAAAAACACCTAGCTTAAGCAACTCAACGGCTGTTCCAAGGTCTTCCTGACCCGAGATAACAATGAGCTGAATTTGATCGTCAATTTCCTTGATTTTTTTGATTAACTCAGAACCATTCATGCCAGGTAATGAGTAGTCTATCGTTATTAAGTCGGGTTTCTGATGTAAATTATTTAAACAATCTTTCGCATTCTCGAAACTCTGTACTTCATAATCCGGATTTAACTGCAAGGTATAGGTTAGAAAATTCCTATACCACGCATCATCTTCCACAATGAAAATTTTTGGATTACTTTTTAATTTGACCATTTTTATGTTTTATATAAATAAAGGAAATTATTGCCGCAATTTGGTAAAAATTATTAACTTATGATTATTTTTTTTAAAAAATCTTCGTACGCCAATTTAATTCCCGTTTCTAAATCTATTTTAGGTTCCCAACCAATTGATTTAATCTTACTTACATCCATCAATTTTCTTGGGGTTCCATCGGGCTTTTCCGAGTTAAATACAATTTCTCCCTCAAAGCCAATTACCTCTTTTACCAAATTAGCAAGGTCTTTAATGCTTAAATCGGTTCCGGTGCCAATATTTAGAAACTGTTTTTCATTATAGTTTTGCATAACCATATAAGCAGCCTCTGCTAAGTCGTCTACAAATAGAAACTCTCTCATAGGTTTCCCGCTACCCCAAACTTCCACCTGAGGTTTAGCTTCTACCTTGGCCTCATGAAACTTTCTAATTAAGGCAGGTAATACATGCGAATTCTCTGGATGGTAATTGTCGCCATACCCATATAAATTGGTAGGCATAACAGAAACATAATTGCACTGATATTGATCGCGGTATGCTTCGCACATCTTAATACCGCTGATTTT
>JAKRSG010000083.1 GCA_022402405.1 Bacteroidia bacterium
GCATGGATCGACTTTAACATGGATGGTTTGTTTACCAACGATGAGTTGGTGATGAATGAAATGAATGCACAGAACCTAACTAAGATTGATACCATTCTTGTTTCAAACACACAGCGATTAGGAGTTACTAGACTGAGAGTAGGTGTAACCTATGCAGGAACACAGCTAAATCCAAGTGTAACCTTCTTAGGAGTGTTCAGAGATTATACTGTAAACTTCCCGATGGATACAGTTAAACCTACTATGTCTTTAATTGGAAGTAGTACTACATTTACTGAGATTGGCAAAGCTTATATCGATTCAGGTGTAACAGCATTTGATAATATTGAAGGCGATATCAGCGCAAAGTTTGAAACTATTGGTAGTGTTGATACCAGTCAGGTTGGACCAAATTTACTTAAATATATTGTAAGAGATTTATATGGTAATGTAAGCGATACATTATACAGAAATGTATTTGTTATCTTAAACCAAACTGGACCTTCACTAACACTTACTGGGCCAGACCAGGTTTATGTTGAAGTATACAATTCATACACTGAGCCAGGTTTTATAGCTAGAGATAATCAAGGTAATCCAATTAATAATGCGGTTGTAATATCTAGTAATTTAGATACTACCAGTTTAGGTTTATATAGCAAAGTATATACTGTAGTAGATGCCTTTGGTTTAGTGGCAACTGTTCAAAGAGCTGTTACAGTTGGAGATTCTACACGTCCGATTGTTGCTCCAAAAGCTAGTCCGTATGTTCATCAAGTTGGAACTGCTTTAGATGTAAATAGTATTGTAAATGTAACCGATAATTTCTGGCCACGTAGTTTTATTACATTAGATGTGCAAGGTGCTACGGCTGTGGATGTAAATAAAGTGGGAAGTTATTTTGTGTCTTTTGTTGCTAGAGATAACAGTGGAAATGTAAGTAACCAAACCAATGTAAGAATCGACATTCGCGATACTCGTCCGCCGAGCATTGTTTTAAACGGATTTAATCCAATGGAATGGGATGTAAAAACTCCATTTGTAGACCCAATGGTTACCGTTACCGATAATTATTGGCCTGCCAATACTGTGGTGGTAAATAGAAAAGGAACAATCAATCCTAATGTTATTGGAACCTATACATTATGGTATATTGCAACAGATCCTTCTGGTAACAAAGACTCTGTTTCTAGGGTTGTAAATGTAGTGGATAAGCAAAAACCTGTAGTAGATCTATTGAATATTGGTACAGTAAATTTACCACGTTGGAAAGAATATATTGATCCGCCAGTTTCATTAATTGATAACTATAATACTGATGAGCAAATGCGCCCAAGTTTAATAGTAATTAATAGTTTACCTAAGAATGCAGAAGGCAAACATTTTGGAGATGGAATTGGATTGTTTAGCGTAAGATATATTGTTAGAGATTTGTCGGGTAATCAATCTGATGAAGCCATTAGAAGAATTAACGTAATCTCTGCCGCTGGTGTTGATGATGTAATGAACTTAGATGGATTTATGAGTGTATATCCAAATCCTAGTTCTGGAAAAGTAAACTTAAAACTTGCCGCAGCACATACAGAAAATGTAAATGTAACCGTATATGATATGCTTGGTAAAATTGTACATCAGATGCAGATTAACGGAAAAGATTTACAAGTAAACGAATTAGATTTAACCACACAGCCTAAAGGATTCTACATGTTAAGAGTTCAGGCTGGAGATAAAGTTTTTGCAAGAAAAATACAGGTTAACTAATAATAAGTAATAGTAAATAGTAACAAAAAGGCCAATCTACTGATTGGCCTTTTTGTTTTATATTATTTTTATTCTCAGATAAGTTTTGGTATTAATGGTTACCTTAAATCGATTGTCAATTTGATAAGGGCCAATGAAACAAATTTGATTGTGAGTTTCCATTATCCAAGCTGATTCTTTTTGAAATAAGTTCAATTTTTTGTTGGTAAAATAGTCGGAGATCTTTTGCGTTTGGTTCAGACCAAGTGGTGCAAATTTATCTCCCTGTTGCCATGGTCGGATTACCAATGGTAACGATATTTTATCAGCGTCTAGCCACCAAGTATTTTCTTCGAAGCCTGTGAATTCCTCGATTGAAAAAGAGTATTTTGTTTGATTGATTTCAAATTGAAATGGAAGCTTTTCTACACAAATATGAAGTGCACTTTTTGAGTCTTCTTTAATGATGAGTGTATTTCTATCAATTAATAATTTGTGAGAGTTTGAGTAAAAAAGTGCACCAGAATGCTTGTTGACTAATGTAGCTATTATTTGCTCGCATTGATTAAAATTATAACCAAATTTCTTTATCCATTCAAACAATAAAAACGCTGGAAATTCTTGAGCTAATAATTCTTTTAGTTGAATGATGTATTCGTTTTTATTTTCAACAACAATAGTTTTTTCAAGCTCATTTATTTTTTTTAAATAATAGTAATGGGTTGCTTGCATGAGATTAGAGTGATGCTGCATATTAGAAACAAACCCACTTTGCATTTGCAAAATTTTTGGTAGAATTTGGTGCCTAATATAGTTTCTACTATAATCGTCAGAATCATTGCTTGCATCGGTTCTAAATACGATTTGCTGCTCTTTTGCGTAGTCTAATAAATCTTGTTTTTTGGCAAAAAGTAGCGGACGAACGATATAGTCTCTTTTAGGTAAGATGCCTGCTAAACCTTTGGCGCCAGCGCCTCTTATTAGGTTAAATAAAATAGTTTCTGCTTGGTCGTTTGCATGATGCGCTGTTACTAAATAGTTAAAAGATTCGGTTTGAACCAACTCATCAAACCACTGGTATCTCAGAATTCTAGCAGCTTCCTGTGTTCCCTTTCCGCTTGCTTCCTTAAATGAAAGGGTATCAAAAGATTTATGATAATATGGTATATGGTTTTGTGTACAATAGTTTTTAACGAATTGGGCATCAGCCTCGCTTTCAATACCCCTAAGGTTAAAGTTTACATGAGCACAGCTAACTTCGTATTTTTGGAGTTTTAATAGATGCAGTAAAACCATTGAATCAACCCCGCCACTAACGGCTACCAAGAGCTTATGATTGGGTTCAAACAGTGAATTATTTTGAACAAAGCTTTGAAATTCTTTTAAAAGATTCATTTTTACACCTCAAAATTAATTAGTTTTGACCCAAATCATGCGAATTATTACTTTTAGATATTTTTCTTTGTTCTTCCTGTATTTAATTCTGGGACAAATATCGGCTCAAAATAAAAATAAAGTGGAGATTTTGGGGGCACAAAATTTTGAGTACCTCAAGCTGGGAAATAAAAATATCAGTAAACTTATTGGGAATGTGCAGCTAAAACAGCAAAATACCCTTATGTTTTGTGACAGCTCTCTCATATTTGAAAGCGAGAATGTAGTTGAGGCTTTTAATAATGTAAAGATTAATCATAATGATAGTGTAACCATTTTGGGTGATTATTTATATTATGATGGAAATACGAAAAAGGCATTGATTAAAGGCAATGTGCGAATGGTTGATAAGCAAATGGAGCTAACCACAGATCAATTAGATTATGATTTAGCTAATCAGTTTGGATATTATGCCACAGGAGGTAAAATTGTAAGCAAAGAAAATACTCTCACTAGCAATATTGGGTATTATTATGCGCGCAAGAATGAATTCTTTTTTAAGAAAAAAGTGTTGCTCACCAATCCAGATTATGTTATGCAAAGTGATACGCTTTTGTATAACACTTTAAATAAAACAGCCTATTTTTTTGGGTCAACCCAAATAAGTAGCGATAAGGATAAAATTCTATGTGAGAACGGCTGGTATAATACCCAAAATGACCAATCTCAATTTAGTAAAAATGCTATTATTTTCACGGATAGGAAAATGTTGGAGGCTGATAGTTTATATTATGATAAACGAGCAAAAATTGGTAAAGCATATCGTAGAATCCATGTGTATGATTCGGTTCAGAAAATACATTTATATGGAGATAGAGGGATAAGTAATGGTAAAACTAAAATTACCTATGTAAATGGAAATAGCTATGCCTTAAAATTAATGGAGAAGATGGATAGTTTGTTTTTGTTTTCTGACACCTTGTTGGTAGCAGAGCGCACCCTTTCACAGAAGCAATTGTTTAAAGCCTACCATCAAGTGCGTATATACAAATCGGATATGCAAGCAATTTGTGATAGTTTGGTATATATCCAAGACGACTCGTTGATGCAATTATTTAAAAAGCCGATCATGTGGAACGGGGTAAATCAAATTACAGCTGATACCATTCTTTTTTATATTAACAACGGGAAATTGGATTCATTTAATTTATTAAAGGATGCACTTATAGTAAGTAAAGAAAAGGGTGCTCACTATAACCAAATTAAAGGTAGAGATATGGCAGGCGCTATGGATAGTAGTATGTTAAAAGAGTTGAAGGTTTTTGGCAACGGGCAGAGCATTTTTTATGCTAAAGAAGATAGCGTGAATTATATAGGAGTTAATGTAGTAGATTGTAGTGAAATGAATTTTGAGTTTAAGAATGGTCAGATTAATAAAGCTACTTTTATATCCTCACCAGATGCTACCCTGCACCCATTAGACGCATTGAAGCCTGAGGAGCTTAGATTAAAAGGATTCAAATGGTTTGAGCATCTCAGACCTAAAAGGTTTTAGCTTCATTTTCAATATAATTTATAAATTTAAATAAAAATAAAGAGAATAAGGCTTGCCTTTTAATTTCTTTTTAATTATTTTTGGGTTGTAAGAAATTAAAGTATTTTGAAAAAAAACGATCAAAAGTTTTTGATTAAAATATTTTTTTCCTATTATTGATTTTTAAAGTTTGAACACAATTTAAAAACACATGAAATACAACTACACTTTCAATGTTTTACGCTTCCTTGTATTGTTGGTAGCCTTTGGCCTACTCAACAGTTCGAGACTGAATGCGCAAGGTTTGACTACTAACAAAACCTACATTGTTAATGGAGCACCGGATTTGGCTGCGCCCGTTGACACATTTGCCAATTTAACAGGACCGATTACTGGACCTACTTATGGTGCACTTACCTACTTAAATCAGTTTGGTATGAATGCTTCACAGACAGGAACAGGTCAGGTTATTTTCTTGCTATCTGCAGGATATAATCCTGTTGAGCCAACCGTGTTAAACATAGGTACACCAACAGGTGCAGGTGGATGGCCAAATATGTTTTGGAATGCAAACAGTCCAATCGTTATTAAGCCGGCTGCTGGTCAAAATTTCACTATTACTACAGCAACTGTAGGAGCTAATCAAGCTTTGGTTAGATTTAATGGAGCTTGGTTTGCATCTATTGATGGTGAAGGAGCTGCTGGTCAAAGAAATTTAACATTTCTTTTGCCTACTTCAGCTACTCAGCCAACATCTAGGGTAATAGATTTTATGCCTACAAGTGGACAAAGAATCCAGTCGGTAGGAATTAAAAATTGTAACATCATAGGTAATTCAAATGCCACATCAAATAACACATTTGCTGGCGTGTATTTGGGAGGTGTAAATGCTGGAACACCAACGGCATTGGGTCAAAACCAAAATATTGAAGTAGTAAATAACTTGATTTTGGGAACTCAACACGGCGTTTATTTCAGAGGTATAGCAAATACCGTTAATCTTCAAAATAGAAATGTAACCATCTCTAATAATACAATAGGAGATTATACCAATACCTTTAGACCTGGAGCAACTGCTAATACAGGAGCTGCTAATGCAAATGGTATTTATTTAAATGCTGTTTCAAATGCGGTGGTATCTTCAAATACAATTAGAAATACTGTTGCTGCTGCATCTAATTATAAAGGTGTATTTTTAACCAACGAAGGTGGTAGTCCAGGATTATCATTGGATTCAAACATTCAGGTAATCAATAATAGAATTTACAATTTAAATATCACCGCTTCAGGTGGTGTAACAGGTATTAGAATAAACTTAGGTTTGCATACTCAACATTTGAGATTATTGGTTGCAAACAACATGATTTCACAATTATCTGCTACTGCTGCACAAGCTGCCATTAATGGCTTTGCTTACCCAGTAGGGATTTTGGTTGAGGATAATTCAGATAATATTGGATTAGAAGTATTCCATAATTCCATCAATCTTACAGGCTCAACTTTACCTGCAAACTCATTTTCTGCATGTTTTGCTACTGGGCCTGCTGTTCGTGGTGGTATCATTATGATGAACAACTCATATGCAAATAAAATGGGTCGTTTAACTAGTAACTTAACTAATTATACTATTTATAATGTTTTAACAACAAACCCAACGATTACACCGTTTGTATATAGTAGTTTTAATAATTATTTTACTTCTACATATGATGGTGGTACTGCTTATGTAGGTAGATTGCGTGGAAGAGATTTTACATCTTTAAAAGGATATAGAATGAATCATCTTTCAGATTCTACTTCTTATTCAACCATTCCTCCATTTAAGAATGATTCGGATTTAACTGTAAATAATGGTGTAAGTCATTGGACGTACAACTCAGGAGCTAACTTAGGTATGTTCTTCAATTTCTATCCAACTATTTGGAGTGAAATTAGATTTAAAGTTAACTACGATATAAATAATACATCAAGAAGTGGTTTTGGAAGATTCACTACAATAGGTTGTCATGTTTGGGCTGGAGATTCTACTAATAGCAATATTAGTTTAAACGGACCAAGAACTTTTCCTATTAATGGATTTACCCAACGCCCTACCATGTTAAATCAAAATGGTAGTTTCGCTACTATTGCAGAAGCAATTGATTATATTAACCACTATGGTGTGGGTGGTTCAGGAAATATAGTATTAGAGTTACAACCTGGATATAATGGTGAAACCACACATTTACCTGCTATTATAGATTACCCTGGTTCAAATTTAGGTCGCCCAGTAATTTTCAAAACACAAACAGGCTTCTCTACCACTATTACAATGCCTAATCAAAATGCCATGAACAACTTAACTATCTTAAGATTCATGGGTGCTAATTGGGTAACATTTGATGGTGGAGTAAACAAATCTATTACGTTTGCAATGCCAGATTTAGCTACTAATGCTAATACACGTATTATAGCAATTACTCCAGTAGATACTGCAAGTAATAATATTACAATAACTAATTGTAAGTTAATTGGTAATAGTACAACTACTTCTGTTAATACAGGTATGGGTATTTATGTAGGTAATCCGTTTACAAATGGAGTACCTTTAACTTCATTAAAATCTGGTTTAGATCATATTAAATTTGTTTCAAATGAAATTAGTGCCGTTAGAAGTGGTATTGAGTTTCATGCTCCAGGAACCTCTATCTTTAACTTAATTAAGAGTAATATAATTGGAGGAACAATTCCTGTAGGTACTGCGCAAAAGACAACTTATGTTGGCGGTATTGCAAATTCAGTGGGTATTAGAGTAAAAGGTTTGGTTACGAGTGTGATTGATAGCAATGTTGTTAGAAATTGTATTCCTACAGCTGCGGTATCGAATGGTTACATGGGTATAGTGCTAGATGAAACGGGTGTTCCTGCATTCTCTGATATGGAGGTTGCCAGAAACTTTGCATACAATTTAGTAACCACCACTGGTACTTATACAACAGGTATTCGTGTATTCTTGAATAACTCTGCAGATCCTCGTGGTATTCGAATTTTCAATAATTTTATTGGTAAGGTTATTGGAAATGGAACTGGGTTAAACTTTAGTAATTTAAATCCAGCGGGTATTATATTAGACGCAGCTGCAGCCAATACAAATGCAGGTATTGCGCTTGCTCACAATACTGTATTCTTAAATGGTGTAGGTTTAGGAAACAATAATAGTGGTAGTGCAGCTTTATTTGTGAGTGCAAATGTTAGAGGTGGTGTTGAAATCTGTAACAATATCTTTGGAAACAGATTAAGTAGAACTTCTGCTGCTGGTAATCGTTATGCGGTTTTAGTTGGTTCTCCAACAACTCCTTTTAATACAAACGCTATTTTACCTTTTGCTGCTAACAATAATAACTACTTTGCTACTGGTAATGGAAACAACTTTATTGGTGCCAGCAACAATGGTTCTGTAAATAGAATCAATATTAACGATTGGCGTTCATTTACCGCTGCTGATCCTGCTTTAGCTGGTAGCGATGGTAATTCATTTAACTGGATAAGTACATTTAAAACAGATACTACTCCAGATGTAAACTTATTATATGGTGGTTTAGTACCAGGAGGAGCTTCATTTGTAACTGGTATCTGTAATGATATTTATGGTAATCCTCGTTACCAGTGTACAGGCGGACCAACAACAACCACTCGTTGGGTGGGAGCTGCTGAGGTTGGATTGCCTTATCCTTCTTTACAAGGAAATACTACTTACCAAATTAATGGTATTGATAATCCACCTACACCTTTTAGCCCTAACTCAGGAAGTTTCAAAACAGTAAGAAATGCTATTGATTACTTAAACTCACAAGGTGTGGATGATCCAAACTTTGGTGGTTTCAGAACTATTAAGTTAGAGATTGCTGCAGGCTATGTTGGTGAGTCAGATACATTCATGGGACCAATTACAGTATTAGATTACCCTCGTCAATCAAATACTCGTCCGGTTGTATTAACTGTTGCTAGTGGTAGAAATGATACCATCCGCATTACTTCAAATGTTAATGCTGCCATTGCTCCAAATATGAGTTTGTTCCGTTTGAGTGGTTGTCAGTATTTCACAATTGATGGTAATAATGGTACTGCAGGACAAAGAAACTTAACTTTAGTATTACCTGCTAACTTTACTCAAGCTACCAACAAGGTTGTAGATATCATAAGTGGTGTGGCTCCAATCACGTCTACCATGCCATTTACATCTAATAACACTATTAAAAACTGTAATATAATAGGTAATTCTACACCTACTACTATCCAAACTTTTGCAGGAGTATATATGGGAGGTTTGGTTACTCCTTCTAATTCTGTTGTTGGTGGTAATGGACAAAACACAATCCAAAATAACTTTATAGGTGCTGTTCAAAACGGTGTTTACTTAAGAAGTAACGGCGTAGAAGCTGATATGGATAATGGTAATGCAGTAATTGGTAACACAATTGGTGGGACAATTGCTCCATCAACTAGTGGAAATACAAACTATTTTGGTGGTGCCGCTAATGCAGCTAGTATCATTGCCTTCTCTCAAATTAACTTACAAATCTCTAATAACACCATTAGAAATAGTCATCCAAATTTTGGTTCACCACGTGCTATTGAATTAGCCACGGTTGCAACTCAATCTCCTATATTAAGCAGCCAAGTTAGAATTAATGCTAATACTATAGACAATATTCGTACAATTGCTGCAGGTGGTGCTTATGGTATTTTTGTTAACTTCTTAAATAACAATAATAATGTTAACAGAGATATCGTGATTTCTAACAATATGATTTCAGGTATTTCTGCACCAGGAACAAATGCTAGTGGTACTAACTTTGCTAACAACACTTTTGGTATCTATTTGAATGCATTATCTAATATCGGAACAGCAAATCAATTTGTAGGTGTTGGTATTTATTACAACTCTATCAACTTAGGTGTTGGTTCAACCACAACAACTTCTAATGCATTAAGTGCATGTTTGGGTATTCCTTCGTTCATTAAGACAGGGGTAATGTCTCAAAACAATATCTTCCAAAACCGCACAGGCGGAACTGGTAACCCTAACAGAGTATATGCAGTTGCTGTTGGTGGTTTAGATAATCCATTTACAACAAGCGATTACAACAACTACTTTACAAGTGCAAGTGCTCCTTCAATTGCCTCTAACTTCGGTGTGAATGCAAGTACTGCTGCTCCTGTAGTTCATAACCAATGGTTCGAAATCATGTCGTTCACTGGTCAAGATACTTTATCGCTTACTGGATTAGCTCCATTTACATCGGATAATAACTTATATATTCCAGCAAGTACTGCTTCTAATCTTTACCAAGCTGGTAAGCCGTTATTCCAAGTTATTAATGATATCACCGGTTCTCCTAGAAATTCATTCTTAAGTTGTATTGGTGCTCATGAGTTCAGTGGTACATATCAAGATAACGTAGCTCCACGTATTTTTAATGCTGGTGATGCTACTGCTTGTCAGTCGGGACCAATTAACTTAGATTTTAACATCTACGACAAATTGTTAACTGCTGATACTTTATACTATAGATTAAATGGTGGTACAGTACAAAATATTCAAGCTACATTAAGCATTGGTACTTTCCGTAAATATATTATTCCTGCTCAGCCAAGTGGTACTTTAATTGAGTACAGAGTTTCTGCAATAGATTTCCCTGTTCCGCCAAATGTAGGTTCATTCCCTACTGGTAAAGTTTGGGATACTTTAAGCACGGGTATCAGTACATTCCCTTATACTAATGGTTTTGAAGGCGTAAATAATCCAGCTTGGACTTCTCAATCATTATCTGGTAATGCATTATGGGAAATTGGTTCAAACGGTTCTACTTCAAACCCTCCATTAGGAGCTCGTTCTGGAGTTAAGTCTGCTTTATTCCGTTCATCTGCATATCCTACCGTAGGTTCTTCTGCAAGATTAGTTTCTCCTTGTTTGGATTTCTCTAATACTCAAAGTCCAACTTTACGTTTCTATGTTTCTCAAAATAGTGATTTAGCTAACAAGCAAGATTCTATAGAGGTTAAAGTATCTTTTGGTGCTAATATTTGGTCGAATGCCTTGAGATCTGTGCGTCGTGTAAATCCAGATTATCCATTACCAGGATATACCATGGTAGAAGTTTGTTTAGCTGCTTTCAAAACAAGTGGTTTAAGAATTGCTATCGAGGCATATGGTGCAGGAACAGGACAGAACATTCAAATTGATGATATCACTATTTATGATGATGTTCAAAACCAAGCAATCACTCCAAAAACATTTAATCAGTGTTTCAGAGATCCAGTTTATGTGGGTATTAATAATACTGATGAGCGTTTCCAATACCAAGCATTTGATTTAGCTACAAACCAAATTTTAGCTGAACAACAAGGTACAGGTGGAAATTTGAACTTAAGCTTCATGACTACTGCTGCAGATACTATGAGATATATTGTATTAGCTAGCAACCTTACTTCAAGATCTATTAATACAGGTTTTGGTGGTGGATTTGTTACTTGTAGCAATGCACTTCCTGATACTGTTACTGCTATTGTTAACAGATTCTACAATGGTCCGTTTGTAACTGCTGGAACTCCATTCCAAGGTGCATACAATGCTGGTGATGGAAATAATCCTGATGGAGCTAGAGTAGGAGATGTTATCACTTACCAATTTGTACCTCCTGCATTCTATTCTAACGCTAGTTATGGTTCTGGTTGGTCTATTCCTACCATTAGTGCTTATGCTGAAGCTAGTGGAATTCCATTCACAGGTTATACGTTCACAGCTCCTTCAGCTTCTGGCCCTGGTTTTATCAGATTTACTACCACTGCTAACATGTTAGATAGTAATATCATCTTCGATTTCAAAGTAAGAATCAATGCTTCTGGTTGTGATTCAAGCTTCAGAAGAGTATTGCGTGTAGCAGTGCCGCCAACAGCTAATTTTGATTTCACTCCTCCAGCTGCTAATTTATGTGCTAAGAACCCTATTAACTTTAATGCAGTAGGTTCTACTTTACCAGCTAATAATTTCCCATTCTCATTCACATGGTTATTTGGTGATGGTACTTTCTCTAATGTTCAAAATCCAACTAAGATTTATGATTCAGCTGGAACTTACCAAGTGCGCTTCGTGCTTACAGATAGATATGGTTTAACTTCAACTAAAATTGAAACTGTTACTATCCTTCCTGCACCTACTGTTAACTTCACAACCAATGTACCTTGTGCTAGCGATTCAACTGTATTTACACCGAATACTCAGCCTGCTGGTTCTGTATTCTTGTGGTCGATGCCAAATCAAACTACTCAAACCAGAGAGGTTGCTAGATTTAACTTCGATAAGTTTGATACAACCTACAGAGTTTCGTTACGTGTAACTAACTCTAGCGGATGTTTCAATTCTGAAACTAAGAATATCTATGTGTTTGCTAAACCAAGTGCTGACTTCACTACTGCACCACACTGTTTAAGTAATAATGTTCCAATTACTAATGGAAGTACTATTCCTGCTGGTAATATGGGTTACAATTGGAGCTGGGGTAATGGTCAAACTAGCTTAAGTGCCGCTCCTCAGTATAAATATCCAGTTAGTGGTACATATAGTGCTACATTAGTAGTAAGTTCTGCTTTCGGTTGTACTGATACTGTAACTAAAACTATCACGGTTTACGATCGTCCGTTTGTAGGATTTAATGTTGTAAACCCATGTTTTGGTCAAGATGATGTAACTAGCTTCCAAAATACTACCTCATTTGCAGGTGGTGGACAGAACTTAAATTACTCTTGGAATTTTGGTGACTTATCTACCTCTACTCTTCAAAATCCTACCAACGCTTATCGCGGAACAGGTAACTACACTGTACGTTTATTAGCAGTAGATAAGTTGAATGGATGTAGAGACAGTATCACAAGAAATGTAGCTATCTTCTACAAACCAGTTGCTCAGTTTGCTACTGTACCTGATGCTGGTGTGTGCGAAAAGAATGAATTACAAGTATTGAATACTTCATATTCTATTGACCAAACTCCTTTAAATTGTAATTGGAATTGGGGTGATAATACTACAGATACCATTTGTAATGTAAATCACACTTACATGGCTCATGCCTTGTACAAAATCACCTTAATTACAACTACTATCCAAGGATGTAGCGATACTGCAACCAAAGATATCTCTGTAAATGCAACTCCAAACTTAGATATTTCTGTTGCTGATAATGATCCTAATAGTCAGTTCCCAATTGGTAAGAACCGTAAGTTATTAACTTCAAGTATTGTTGATGGCGAAACTTACAGATGGAGTATTAATGATGTTAACAGAACTGTAATTAATGGTGGTAATGTTTTAGACTTTACTTTTGCAACAAAAGGTAAGTATTGGGTTACTTTAACTGTTAAAGATATCGCTGGTTGTTTAGTAACAGATTCTGTTGAAGTGGATATTCAAGCTAGCGTTGGTGTTCAAGATCAATTAGCTGCTGAATATGATTTAACTGCTTTCCCTAATCCTTTCAACGATAACACTACTTTAGGATTTGATTTACCAAAATCAACTGAGGTAAACATCGTGGTAATGGATATGTTAGGTAGAGTTTTAGAAACTAAATCATTAGGTAAATTATCTGCTGGTAAACACAATGAAGTGTTAAATAGCTTCGGTGCTGCTGGTTCTTATTTAGTGAAAGTTGAAATTGATGGAACTGCTGTTTACAAACAAGTAATTAAGCAATAATCACTCTAATCAACTAAAATAAAAAGGCTGCTCAACTAAGTTGAGCAGCCTTTTTATTTTAGCATTATTCGTTTTGTTTGAGCACAAAAAAACCGGATTAGTGTTGGCTAATCCGGTTTTTATTTGAATAGATAACTATTATAAGTTACCAACCATGTTTGCTGGAACTACCCATTGGTCGAATTGCTCGCTGGTTAATAATCCTAATTCAATAGCTGCTTCGCGTAAGGTTTTGTTTTCTTTATGAGCCTTTTTAGCGATTTTAGCAGCGTTTTCATATCCTATATGAGGGTTTAGTGCTGTTACCAACATTAATGAGTTTTCAAGGTGTTTTTTGATAACATCGTTGTTTGCTAATATACCCGCAGCACAGTTATTGTTAAACGATACGCATGCATCACCAATTAATCTGGCACTTTGCAATACGTTTGCAGCCATCATGGGTTTAAACACGTTTAATTCGAAATGACCATTACTACCGCCAATTGAAACGGCCACATCGTTACCCATAACCTGAGCTGCAACCATGGTCATAGCTTCTGGCTGTGTAGGATTAACTTTACCTGGCATAATTGATGAGCCCGGTTCATTATCTGGAATGATGATTTCTCCAATTCCACTGCGTGGGCCAGATGATAACATTCTAATATCATTAGCTATTTTCATCATACTAACGGCAACACGTTTTAAGGCACCGCTCATTTCTACCATGGCGTCGTGTGCTGCTAATGCCTCAAATTTATTGGGTGCTGTTACAAAAGGTAAGCCTGTAAATTCTGCAATTTTCTTGGCTACCAATACATCGTACCCTTTTGGAGCATTTAATCCAGTTCCAACTGCTGTTCCACCTAGTGCTAATTCAGAAACCATTGTTAAAGCATTCTTTAATGCTCTAACTCCGTTGTCTAATTGTTGTACGTATGCGCTAAATTCCTGACCTAATGTTAACGGAGTGGCATCCATAAAATGGGTTCTACCAGTTTTAACAACATCTTTAAATTCAATTGCTTTTTGGGCCAAAGTGTTTCTTAATAACTCGATGCCGGGAATGGTAATTTCTGTTACCATTTTGTAGGTAGCAATATGCATTGCAGTAGGGTAGGTATCATTGCTCGATTGCGATTTGTTTACATCATCATTAGGATGCAAAATTTTCTTTTCGTCTGTTAATTTACCTCCAGCAACTACGTGTGCTCTGTAAGCAACCACTTCGTTTACATTCATGTTACTTTGAGTACCACTACCAGTTTGCCAAATTACCAATGGAAACTCACCGTCTAAACTACCGGTTAGAATCTCGTCGCAGGTTTTGCTAATTAACTCACATTTGTCTTGGCTCAACACGCCTAATTCCATGTTAGCGTGTGCAGCAGCCTTCTTTAAATAGGCAAATGCATAAATAATTTCTTTTGGCATACTCGCTTCCGGACCAATTTTAAAATTGTTTCTAGAGCGTTCGGTTTGTGCACCCCAGTATTTGTCGGCCGGAACCTGCACTTCACCCATGGTGTCATGTTCAATTCTGTAAGTCATGTTCTTATTTAATTAATGGCGCGAAAATAAGATTTATTAAGCGCCAATACCTAAATAATTTTAGCTTTCCTCGTCGTATGCTAATATATCTGTAAATGTGCTATTTGCGCCTTTATTGGCATAATAATTTTTGGTAAAATTACACCAAGTACAATCTTCTTTTCCGCAGCCTTCGGTAAACTCTTTGTTTACAATACGTTTGTAGGTGTCTACAATTTGATTTCTTACTATTTCTATATCACTAGCAACTATGTTTATTTTTTCTTTATGAAACACATATGTGTTGTTCTGTGATATCGGTTCTACAAAATCAAATTCACTGCTCTTCATTTCCCATTTTTTGGTGGCGTCGTTGTCCATTATAATTTTATAAAAAACAGCCTGCCTCCAATAATCTCCACCATAAACATCCTCAAATTTGGGTTCAACACCTTTTTCTTTCGCGGCCTCAACTGCCTCAAGGTTGGGTCGGCCAAATTTATTTTTAGCATTTTTATAGGAGCCTGTTTTGTAATCAACCACATTTACTTCGTTCCCATCAAACTCCATTTTATCTATTTTACCGTTTATGGGTACGCCCTGAACCAACACATTTTTGTAAGATCTTTCGATGCTGGTAACCTTGTTCCACTGACCAATATAATGGTTATAATAAGCAGGAAGAATCTCTTCTCCGTATTCTATCCTACGTTTAAAATCTGCCTCGGTAAAA
This sequence comes from Bacteroidia bacterium, assembly GCA_022402405.1. Lineage (GTDB taxonomy): Bacteria > Bacteroidota > Bacteroidia > UKL13-3 > UKL13-3 > B1. Next base: position 15,607 of record JAKRSG010000083.1, read on the forward strand.
CTATCTTCATTACGTTTCATAAACCACCTAAAATCATTAAGGAGAATATCCACGCCAACAAATTTTTTATCGTCTGAGGCATTCATTTTTTTAAACAATTGCTCCAAGGCAAAATGTATGGCTGAACCAAATGTCATGCTGGCACTTTTGGGGGCAGGCACTTTAATAAAATTATTGAAATAGAATGAAACAGGACATTTTAGGTAAGTATTTAAGTGTGTTACACTAAGCGAATATTTATCTAGCAAACTATCTGTAAAGCCGTTGTCTATAATATTTTTAGGTATTTCCGCCGATTCGCTTGGGAAAAATACGTGTGAATGAAACTCTAATAGTTTTTCTTCATTAGCAATCATTTTTTCAATGGCAAGGTTTCCATCTTCGGTTAATTCTGCAATAAATCTGCTGGGTTCAAGCTCTTTTCTTTGGAGGTCTTGCTCGTAAAAGCTAAGCTGCAAATGCTTTTTAGCTCTAGTCATACCTACATAAAAAAGCCTTCTATTTTCTTCCACTTCATCGCTGTTTAAGGCAAATAAATTATCAGGCAAAGTATAATCTCTATTTCGTTTGCCTTCGTCCCAAGCTTTGCTTGTGCAGCCAATCATAAATACATACTCAAATTCTAATCCTTTCGAGGAATGTGCGGTAATAAAATTAACGCCGCTTTCGCTATAAATAATTTTCTCTGCCGAAAGTGGAATTTTATTATCCTGCATCATTTTCAACAGCACACTCAATGATTTGAGTGTATGATTTGGTTTCTTCAAGCATTCTGTTTTAATGAAATCGAAGAAACTCCTCAATACTTCCATTTGCCATGTTTTTTCTTGGTGGCTAAGGGCTGAACCTAATAATCCACAATCTCTGATGATTTGATGAATCGTTTCTTGTGGCGTTTGGTTCAGGGCGGATTGAATAAGATTTTCTATGGTTTTACTAAACTTAGAAATAGAGGCTCCATGGGTGTTTTGTTCGAATAAATCACCTAATTTTTTCTTGGCTAACTTAGATAATTCTTCTCTCCAACTTGTGTTTCTTTCAGAGAAGTTTTGTCTGGCGATGTCTACAGATAATCGTGCAATTTCTAAGGTTGGAATAGAGAACTCTTGGAAATGTAAAATTTCGAATAAGAGGTTTTCTCCGCTAAATGCTTTTTCATTTTCGGCAGCTAAAAACTGCATAAGAATAAATATTTTTTGAACGAGAGGCTCATGTAAAATATCAATTCTTTTTCTGGCATTGATCTCTATGTTTTTGGCTTTAAAATAAGCAGCCATTTCATCTGCTTGTTGATGATTTCTATATAATATTGCTATCTCTTGAAGGGGTACACCCGATAAGTTAAGCTGTTCAATTTGATGGCAGATTTCGCTACTTTCATGAAGTGGATTGTAATAAGAAACGATACGCGGCAATTGAGTAATAGCAGTTCTTTCAGGGTTTTTAGCAATTAGAATTTTATCTTGTGAAATGCGTTGTTCGTTTCTGCTAATAAGTATTTGCGCTGCATTTAAAATAGTTTGACTAGATCTATAATTATTGGTTAAAGTTACACGGGTTATATTATTCGTAAATTGCTTAATAAAGTTTTGTATATTCTCTATGTTAGCACCCTGGAATCGATAAATAGACTGGTCGTCGTCGCCAACAGCAAACACATTAGGTACATCCCAATAGCTGATAAGCAAGGAAAGAATATCATTTTGAGAACCGCTGGTATCTTGAAATTCATCTACTAGAATGTATTGAAATTTCTCTTGATAATCTGCCAACAAATTTGGATCTTCTTTAAAAGCTTTTATTACCCAAAGAATCATATCAGCAAAATCATATCGATGGTTGCTCAAAAGCTTCTGCTGAAAAGGCTGGTATTGGTCTATGGCAGCCTTAAGTAGCTCCATTTTAGTGAGTGCTGCTTGTAGGGCATCTTTTTTTAGATCCCCTTTTTTATATGCATTTCCTTGTTTGTCTTTGCCTGCTCTTTTGTATAAAAATTCTTCACGATGGGGGAGGTCTTGGCAATATTCATCTACTTTTTTTAGCAAATATTCTGGCGACCAATCTTCTTTTTTCATCAATTGAAACAAAGATTTTAGTCGGTATATTTCAAAGTACACATCGCCAGTATATCTTTTTAGGGGGTTGTTTTTAGGCAGTGTATCTATTAATTCGCGGAGGTATTCTATGGTTTCCAAATCGCTAACGGGGTCGAGATTTCTAAAGCCAAATACATCGAGATTTTCTTGAATTACTCGGTTACAAAATCCGTGAAAAGTTGCGATTTGGACGCGATAGGCATCCGGACCAATAAACGATTGTAAACGTTTTCGCATGGCAATAGCGCCAGCATCTGTATAGGTTAAGCAAAGAATATTTTCTGGAAGTGCATCTGTATCGAGAAGAATTTTAGCAATTCTTGCTGCTAATATTTGTGTTTTTCCTGTTCCCGGACCAGCAATAACTAAGACCGGCCCCTCAATTTGTTCTACTGCCGCTTGTTGTTCGCTGTTAAGATTTGAAAATACCTCTTCAAATTTTGATAAGTAATTTAACATTGCCATGAGGCAAAAGTTAAGTCAATAAAAGTAGCTAAACAATTATTTTTTTAGCATGCAAACAACTGCATAGGCAACGATGCCTTCTTTTCTGCCAATGAAGCCCATGGTTTCGTTGGTGGTAGCCTTAATAGAAACGTCGTCTAATTCTATTCCACAAATAGATGCAATGCAATTTCTCATGGCCAAGGCATGTGGCATTATTTTGGGAGATTCGCAAACCACGGTAGTATCTAAATTACCAACTTTGTAGCCTTTTTCAGTGGCAAGTTCTATGCATTTTTCAAGAATAATTTTACTGTCAATTCCTTTATTATCTGCACTTGTATCTGGGAAATGAACCCCAATATCACCTAAAGCAAGTGCTCCTAATATGGCATCTGATATGGCATGTAAAAGTACATCAGCATCACTATGTCCTAATATTCCTTTTTTAGCAGGAATATGCACGCCGCCTAATATAAAATCTCTTCCTTCAACTAATTGATGTACATCAAATCCAAATCCTACACGCATGTCTTATTCTTGTTGAGTAGGTAATTGGTTTTCCTTGTTCTGACTTGAGAAAGCATCGATATCAAACAATAAAGAGAAACGTAAAGTGTTTTCTAAAGGATTACGCGTTTCTAATGGCACTAAATATGATAGGTCGAGTCCAAATACATTAAACCTCAAACCCGCACCAAAGGTTAAGAATTTTCTGTTTCCTTTGTATGGATTTTCGTAGAAAAATCCAGTGCGAAGAGCAAACTGTTTATCATACCAATATTCTATCCCTGTTGAGATATTAATTTCACGCATTTCTTCTTCAAATCCACCTGGAGCATCATAAAAGCTTTGTATCATCCCTTGAATAATTGGTACATCAGGATCCATTACTTCACTTATAATTGCTCTTCCGTTTGAACCAATACTATCATAAACCCCATCTGCTTTTTTAAGGTAACGCGGGCTGGTTGGCACAAGAAGTTTGTTAAAATCTACAGCTAAGGCAATGGTGTTATATTTGTCTATCTCTACTTGTCCGTATGCTCCAACTCTTAAGTTAATTGGGATAAAATTTTGAAATTGCTGACTAGTATAAGAAATTTTTGAACCGATGTTTGTGATGGCAGCACCAAAACCATAGTTAAGATTATATCTGTTGCCTTCGTATTTGATTTTTGTTTTGTTGTTATAATAAGCAGCAATATCGCCAGCATAAGCGTTTCCTGCATTAACGGGAGATTGACTTTGATTAAACGCACCTGCTAAATCGCTTCGAATGTATCTAAATGCGATACCTAGAGAAAAATTATCAGATAATTTTGATGCGTAACCTAAATCTACTGCTAACTCACTTGGGTTGTAGTTACCAGTGCTTTGACCAAATTGATCGGTAAACTGTATTTGCCCTAAAGAGAAAAATCTTAAAGATCCTGCAATGGCAGAACGTTCATTTATTTTCCCATAGCCACTCATGTATGCCAGAGAAATATCTGGAACTAAGTTTCTGAGCCAAGGAGTGTAGCTTAATCCAACGCCACCTTTTCTTTCATTAAATGGAAGCTTAGCAACATTCCAATGTAGTGCAAATGCATCATTTGGTGTGGCTGCACCCACATCACCCATCGCGCCTCCTCTTGCTTCAGGAGTAATCATAAGAAATGGCACTGCTGTAGTAATAGTATTTTGTCTGCCATCTAACTGAGAGTTTGTTCCGGTAATTTGAGCGGATGCATCATTTGCTAATCCTACCGAAAACATACTTATAATGGCGAAAGAAGAAAGAGATTTTAATTTTATCATAGTTATTCGCTGCACAAAATTTCGTGGTTCAATTTTAGAATTTAATTTAAGATTACCAATTTTTCTATTTTTTCTGTGGTTTTATTCCCTGGTGAGCTCACTTTACACTTGTAAATATATACACCATTGGCCAATTTATCACCATATTCGTCTTTGCCATCCCAACTTAATTGGTCGAAATGAGTGCCATCTCCCAATTGCTGAGCATATAAAGTTTTTACTAATTTCCCATTTACAGTAAAAATTTGAATCATAACCTGCATTTCTTGCCCATTTAAATTGTGGTCGAAATGAAAGGTTGTAAAATTATTAAACGGATTTGGATAGTTTAATAAACGCTCAATACTTGGTTTAGAAGACGACTTTACTTCAAATTCTATGCTCGATTCTGATACATTATTGTATACATCATAAGCTCTAAATTTTAATTGATGTTTTCCTGCTGGTAAATTAGATATGGGTACTACTACTTCTCCGCTTTGATATGAATTTAAAGTAGCTTGATAAAAATCGTTTACTACTACTGCTTGAGTTTGATTGTTGTTCAGTACATAAATCAAATCTCTGCCTATTCCTCTTCCTGTAGTGTTGATTCCATTTTCATCGAACAACTTTGCAATTAATTTGGGATTCTCGCTCGTTATTCCTCCGCTTACAAACTTCTCGTCATTTAAAAATAATCTTATTTCCGGACCTTTATTATCAACTGCTGCGCTATCTGCAGTGCCTCCAATTAATAGGGTATTGGTATAGCCATTGGCATCAATGCTTGCTTCATGAGAGTAATAACTTACTTTACCAAAACCATATTCATAAGCAATGTCTTTTGGAACTACAAAACTGAATTTAAAATTACCATTTTCAACGCTTGCTTTACCTCTGTATAGAACATTGTTTTGCATGGTAAAATTCATAGGTGAGCTCGACCCATTTCCAAGGGTAGAATAATTGGCAAATTTATCGAATACAATTGGATAAATAGTACCATTAAAATTGTTTAATGGCGCACCTTGCAGGTTTGTTACCACTCCCTTAATTTCAAACTTTTTTAGTGCTTTTAATGTGTCTGTAAACTGCTCAATATTCACCTCATTTATCTGAGTAGTTTTTACATTATATCTTCCGTATGCCAACATCAAAAAGGGGTCGCCAAGTAGTGTAAAGTTTCTCGTATTTATATCCCCTAAATTATAAGCATTCTTGGTTCTTCTGGCAATATCTCCCATACGAGGTGGATTTGCTTGTGAGGCAGAATCAAATCCAACCTGCTCGTAAAATCTTCTGTTTAATACTTCGTTCTGTCCTGAGTATACTAAACGAACTGTAGTAAATAATCCAATTCCACCACCAATTGGGTTCAGTAAAACCAATTCTCCTGCCGATACTCTGTATGGATCATCAAATCTGCTAAACTCACAAGTGGCAGTTAAAAATAATGGAAGCCTAACCCCATTTTGTTTTAATCCATTTGTCCATTTGTTTATGTCGTCTATCCCCAAAACACGCTCTGCTGTAAGTCCAACCTCGCCTCCATGACCTGTATAATTAAAAATCAAACAACCATTTTGAATGCCATTATTAAATGCTTTTTGAGCATCCGGAAAACGTGCTCCTCCAGCAGTACTTTCTTTTTTGTACGCATCTAAATATATTTTTTCGATATTATATTCTGGGTGTTTGGCTATTATGGTATTAGCTAAATTATCTGCCTGTGTTTGATGAATATTGCCATCTTCATCGTCGGCAGTAAATATTATTTTGTTTCGCCACGGACCAAAAGATTCAGCTTCGGTATACGATATAAACCTGTCTACCATTTGTGACGCTTCGTTGGCGTTAGAAACAGGTATTCTTCCAATGCCAATATCTAACAGTTCATTTAGGTTCAAACCAATATCCCATCGGCCTTCATTGTCGTCTAAAAATCCAAAGAAGTCATCACTACAATAGCTTCCTGTTGGGTCGAATGATTCCCACGATTCGAAGGTAGGAACAAAATTTGAGTTTGGACTAATTCTATATTTATAATCGAATGAAGCTCTTCCAAACAAGGCAACGTATTTAGGCATATCTGCAGGAGTTGCAGCTCTCTTGTAGAACATTCGCAAGAAATCTCTAATGGCGCATAAATCTTGTGAACCCGATGAAAATTCATTGTAAATTTCGTGAATATTCACCACATGTATTTTAAGTAAATCTTTTGTTCTGTGATGCTCTGCTAATCGGTTAGCCTCTGCTAAAAACTCTGGAGGTGTGATAATAAAACCATCTACATTTGTTAAACCATGTAAATTTTGATTCACAATTTTGCCAGCATTTCCTGCCTGTAAAAAGTTTGTGCCATCATATACCGCATAGGTTTTTAGGCTGTCAGTAGCATACGAAAATTGGTAAACATTATTGGCAAATGTGCCTTCAATTTGAATAGGTTCAAGCGGATTAGTCACATCTAATATCACCAAGTTTCGGTTCGAACCGATTTGATAGCTTGTGATATTGCCTGCACCGGCATTGCTGGCATCTTTAAAAATAAAATTGCCACCCACATTTCTTAACTCAGATTGAGCTTGAATCTCAAAAAAATCTAACCAACCCACACTGCCACTCGAGGGTTTGTTGTAGGTGTAATTGATGTTAAAATTGGCGCTCTGACTAAAAAACGTAGTTTGGTCTATACGCAAACCGCTGGTGTAAGGCCTTTCATAGCCTGGGTTTACGGCATTCATGTTTTGAGTTAGAACTGTGGATCCATTTACTTTAACTTCAAAATTGCTGGGTACAAACGACCTTGAAGTAACGGAGCTTCTAATTATAATAGGTTCAGAGCTTATCAAATTAGGTATGCTTACGTTAAAATTTTGTTGCGTTACTCTGTCAAATTCTTCGCCCACCCATACTTTCCCGGAGCGAGTTAAGTTGGCTCGTTCGTTGTTATAAAAATATAGAAATGGATATTTGGTAACAGTTGTAGTTGCTCCACTTACAGATGGCGTTGTTTGAATACGTTTACCAGGCGAGTTAGAAACAGTTAAAAAATAATAGGTGGTATCGGAGTATAAATTAGATTGAAACGCAAAAGTTTTGGTGCTGGCATTATATTGCCATTGGTTTAACTGCGATTCTCCATAAAATAAAATAAAATCTCCCGGGTTGAACCTACCATCATTCTCGCCTTGAACTCGGATGGCGATTTCTTTTAAGTCGTCGATGCGATTCATATTATTTGCTTGCGGCAACATGCCTGCACCATGTCCGAATAATTTAATATTACGTGGGTCTATGATATCTGGGTTCAGTCCAAAAGCCCTTAACGTTGCATAATCTATTCTATGCATTCCATTTTGAAGGGTAGCAATTTTTATCCAATCGCCACTTGCTAGAACCGACTGACTGGCAAAATTTGGTTTTTTTTGCAGTGTTCTTTGTGGGTTTGCTGCCGAGTAGCTTATTTGAAGTTTAAATTTTTCTAATTTATAAATGTTTGAACCAACTTTTTTGAGAGGAATTAATCGGTATAATAATTTTGATTCGCCTCTTTCGATACCCACTGAATAACTTAATTGATACTCAGATTTAAGTAAATCTTGCTGAAAATTTACACTAGAAGAGAGAATATTTTCGTTTTCAATTAAAATTTTTACTTCGCTAATCTCATTTTGGGACAATTTTAATACCCCTTGAAAGGCAGGTAATGTAATTTCTGAGGAAAAAATTGTTTGCTCAGAAAAAAGATTTTTTTGATTAGGATTATTGATCCAATTAATGGCTATAGAGGTCCTATTTTGTTGGGCAAAGGCTGGAAAAAGTAAACACAAATTTAGGGTTAGAAGACCCCAAAAGCTTTGTTTAAAATTTCTTAATTTTTTTAATAATTGCATGGTTTATTACAAAATACTTATTATTGAAAATTCGTTATTATGACTTCATAAACGACAACAAAGAAAAACAAATTGTGTTGTTATTTGAAGATTATAAAAACAATTTTGTATTATTGCATTTCTGTAAATATAGATAAGAAAATAGTAGGCATTCGATGAAGAAAATAAAAAGCTCTGCTTTAAGGGTTACTTTAGTTGTTAGCATGTTGCTGCTTTTAGTTGCAGAAGCGTGGTCGCAAGACCCTCAGTTTTCTCAATTTTATGCCAATCCAATATATACCAATCCTGCATTTGCGGGCAGTGTTAATCATGGTAGAATTGTAATGGGTGTTCGTAATCAATGGCCAAGTATCTCTGGAGCTTTTCGTACGGGTTCATTTTCATACGACGAACATTTCGACAAAATTAATGGTGGCTTTGCTATACAAGCCATGTACGATGAACAAGGTACAGGTACTTTAAGAACCAACGCTGTTAATTTAATATATGCATATCAAATTCCAGTAACTAGAAACTTTACTATTCAAGCGGCCATTCAAGCAGGCATCATGCAGAAGTCGATTGATTTTTCTAAGTTGCTTTGGTTCGACCAGATTGTAGTAACACAAGGATTTATTAATCCAACGGGTGAGCAACCGGGTGCGGAGTCAATTATTACACCAAATTTTGGTACAGGTATAGTGGGTTACTCTAAACAATTTTATGGGGGAGTAGCAGTACATAATTTATTTGAGCCATCGCAAGCATTTTATGTGGGTGCATCTAATCCAATTCCAAGGAGATATACTGCGCACATGGGATTGGTTGTTCCAATTATTAGGGATAGAAATGAAGCTCGTCAGGTAAATGTTTATCCAAACGTGATATTTAAATCTCAAAGACAGTTTAATCAGGTAAATCTGGGTATGTATGTGAGTAAAGGCCCGTATGTTGCAGGTGCTTATTACAGACAAAATACTGTAAATGCAGATGCTTTTATCATTTTATTGGGAATAAAAACTCCAAAAGTTAAGTTTGGTTATTCATACGATGGTACACTAAGTGCCGCAAGAACGGGTGCTGTAAATTCACATGAGATTTCAATGGCCTTTGAATTAAAGAAACGTATTCCTAGGTCTAAACCTAGAAAGGTTACTTGTCCTGATTTTTAATTATCAAACATCTCGAAATCTTAAAATAGCATTAATTTTTATTGATTTCCAATAATTTATTTGTAGTTCAAAGAAAATAATTTAATTTGTACTGCTCTTTAATACACATATTGGATGAAAAAACTGTTTTTTTTAATTAGTATAATTAGCCTATTGCTATCGGATGTGTTGGCTCAAGACCCGCAGCTTTCGCAGTATTATGCTTCTCCTTTGTTTACTAATCCTGCTATGGCAGGTGCTTCACGTAAAATACGTGTGAGTATGAATGCTCGCACTCAGTATACTGCACTCAATAATAATTATAGAACCGCTGTGGTAGGAGCAGATGCCTTTATTGGTAAGATAAAAAGTGGGATTGGTTTAGTAAGTTCTTATGATGTGGCTGGGGATGGCTTTTTAACTACTACTTCTGTTTCTGGAATTTACTCATACAACTTAGAGTTAAATAGAGAATGGGCTATGAACGCAGCTATTCAGGGGGGAACCATTCAAAGATCTTATGATTTCTCTCGTTTTGTTTTCCAAGATATGATAGATCCTGCACGTGGGCCAATTAATCCTACAGCAGAAAGTAAAGGACTAGAAACGGTAACTGTTCCTAATTTCTCTACTGGATTTTTATTGTATAACAGTAAAATGTTTGTAGGAGCTGCCATACACAATTTATTAGAACCCAATATGAGTTTTTATAATAGAGATATGGACGATCCTGCATTTAAATTACCCAGAAGATACACTTTCCATGGAGGATTTAATATTGGGTTAAATAAGACTCGTTACGAAGAAGATAGAATTATTCTTTCGCCAAATTTGCTTTTTATGCAGCAACGAGAATTCTATCAAATGAATGTAGGTTTCTATGTTAAACAAAAGGCGCTAACTTTAGGTACCTGGGTTCGCCAGACTTCAAATAGTACAGATGCTGCAATTTTTTTAATAGGATTGCGTTTTCCATCTGTGAAGGTAGGTTATAGTTATGATGCTATTATCTCCAAAGCTAAACAAGCAACAGTAGGTTCTCATGAGGTTTCATTGGTTTTTGAGATTAAGACCAAAACTAAATCTGGCGTTCGTTATAACAGAAAATTGAGCTGTCCAGACTTATAATTTTTGTTAATTCTCAAAAAAAATAGACAGATTGAGTGATTTATTGAAAAATATTCTTATGTTTGAAAATTCCAAAATAATATAAAGTGATGAAAACGCTTTCTAAATTTTTTCTATTCGGTCTGCTAGGAGCAAGTGTGATGTACAATTCATCTTGTAATAAAGCAGGAAAATCCAGCACCACTGGCTGGAAATACAACGACGCCAAATGGGGCGGCTTTGAAAAACATAAGTTCAAAGAACAAGAAACTGGTCCGGGTTTACTCTTCGTTGAAGGAGGTACCTTTACCATGGGATCTTCTGAACAAGACCTTACCTACGATCATAACAATATGAAACGCAGACTTTCTGTAAGCAGTTTCTATATGGATGAGACAGAGGTGAGTAATTTCCATTATTTAGAATATTTGCATTGGTTAATGCGTCAATATGTGGATGATCCAACGGTTCACACAAAAGCATTACCTGATACCTTGGTTTGGAGAGATAAATTATCTTACAACGAGCCTTACGTATTATATTATTTACGTCATCCAGCATACAGAGATTATCCTGTTGTAGGTGTTAGTTGGGTTCAAGCTTCAGAATATTGTAAGTGGAGAACAGACCGTGTAAACGAAATGATTATGGTTCGTGAAGGGTTTATCAATC